>NZ_JARPLC010000016.1:31478-58353 GCF_032350395.1 Limnospira sp. PMC 289.06 | reverse complement strand
CTATTCATCCCCTCCCTGCAAGCGAGGAAGGGGAATTCCGCCACATTTTGTTAAATTGAACAAAAAATCAACAAGTTGACTTAAAAGGTAGGGTAAATGTCATAAACAGGTAGGGTAAAGTGAAAACAGCTACCGCCCATCGAAGAGGTAGAACTGACCCAAATCTGACCATAGTGAGCATGGATAATTCTCTGACACAGGGATAAACCAATACCATAGCCATCGAGGGACTCATCCCGTTCGAGACGGAAGTGATCCTGAAAAATGCGATCGCGATTTTCTTCAGGAATACCGGGGCCACTGTCACAAATACTGACCTGTATTTTTTGGGTAGTCCGATGCAAGACAGACACCCAAATAGTGCCACCCTCTGGGGTATATTTAATCGCATTATCCAACAAATTAACAATAACTTGACGAATCCGTTCGCGATCGGCATAGACATAAGGAGTATCAGTAGGTAAATCCGTTTTGAGTTCCAGAGATTTCGCCTGTAACTGATCATCAAACTCTGGTAGTATCTCCTGAAAAAATGCTAACAGTGACAATTGCAAAGGTTGCAGTTGTAACCGAGAACTCTGACCAGTAGCCGCCTTTAATATATTAGTAATCATCCTATCGATCTGACGGATCTGAGTACGAGCTTGTTTAATTAAGCGAGATTTGAGAGCCGGTGTAAATTTCTTAGAGTTAGGCGCTCCGGCGATTTGGCTATTTTCCAAAGTTTCCAAAGCCAGAGAGGCGGCGGTCAAAGGACTACGGAGGTCGTGGGCCAAAATTTCAATAATCCGATCCTTAAAACTTACCTGTTGTTGCAATTGTTCTTTTTCTTGCTTGAGGCGAAACACCTCGTCACTGAGTCGGATTAGTTCTGCAATATAGTTGAGGTCAGCAACAGAGCGATAATTTTTAACTGAACCTTTCGCCTCAAATGGCTGCTGAGTTTGATACTGTTCAAGAGATTGCTGCCACCGTAGCCAAAATTCATTAAGCTGCTTAACAATATCAGTACCCGCTAGAATATGTCGGGGTGAGGGATGAATTTTGACCAAAGCCGGGGTGGCAACTAACTTAAAGTGTTCAGCCAGATAGGGCTGCTCTCCCACATCAATAATTTGCAGATCAAATCTGTCCTCAGATTTAAGGACTTCGAGATATTCACATATTTGTTGGACTTGCTCTCTGGAGCTAGGGCGACCATCGACAAACAGCAAAAGCTGTAAGCATTCTTCAGAGTTGGTCTTGCTATGGGTAGTTCCGACTTCCATGAATGACTTTCAATGGGGACAAAAGACCTGATCAATTCGACACTGCTGCTGGAATATGAAGAGCTAGGGGATGATACTAGCGCTTACTGGTTGACTCAATTTAATATCTGCTTTAGATTCTAGCCTGTGATTTGACATCATGGCTAATCAAGTTGACCCCTATCTGCCGTAAATATGAGATATTAATGATTTGAGCTAATTTAAGATGGAGTGGTTATCTTGGTCAACTGGCATAAAAACCCGTCCCTGAAACTGTTGCTAGGTAGTGCGATCGCATTTTGGGGCATCTGTATGGTTTTGTTACTGCACCGCTACTTCACCTTTTATGCTTCCTATGATCAGGGCATTTTTAACCAAGTCTTCTGGAATGGTATCCACGGCCGTTTTTTTCAGAGTTCCCTATCTTCCGCCCTGTCTACTAATGTTGTCCACCAAGGCCAGTTCCCCGACGTTTCCTATCACCGCCTCGGACAACACTTTACCCCCGCTTTGCTCCTATGGCTACCCCTGTACGCAATATTTCCCTCTCCTGTCACCCTCAGCGTCTTACAGGTCACTTTGGTAACTGCTGCGGGTTTAGTTCTTTACCTCCTAGCCAGACAATACTTAGAACCGCCTCTATCTGCCTTAATTGTAGTTAGTTTTTATGGCGCTAATGCAGTTATCGGTCCCACTTTAGCTAATTTTCACGATGTCAGCCAAATTCCTTTATTTGTGTTTACCCTTCTCTTGGCTATGGAGAAAGGTTGGTGGTGGTTATTCTGGATATTTTCCGTTTTGATTTTAGGGGTGCGAGAAGATGCTGGCGTGGTTTTATTTGGCGTGGGAGTTTATATGATTCTCAGCCACAGATTCCCCCGCCGTGGCTTGATTGTCTGTGTTCTCAGTTTCGGTTATATGCTGGTTTTAACTAATCTGATTATGCCCTTGTTTTCGGCGGATATCTCCCAGCGGTTCATGATGGAACGCTTTGGTCAATACGCCGAGGGAGATGAAGCCTCGACTTTACAAATTATTTGGGGGATGGTTAGTAATCCCTTGCGGTTTATTCAGCAGTTATTTACTCCCTTTGGTCGCACTATTACATATCTTTTGGGTCAATGGTTGCCTTTGGCTTTTATTCCGGCGATCGCTCCCGCTTCTTGGATGATTGCCGGCTTTCCTTTATTAAAGTTGTTTTCTGCTCAAGGAATGTCCGTTTTAGCTATTACAATTCGCTACGCCATGACCGTAGTTCCCGGATTGTTTTATGGTAGCATTTTGTGGTGGGCTAAACAACAAGAAAAATCCCCAGAAGCTGAGTTACCTTCTCCCAAATTTCGCCGTTTTTGGGTCGCTTGTATCTGTCTGTCTTTGATATTTACCATCACTTCTAATCCCAATCGAACTCTGTATTTTTTAATCCCTGATTCCATTCAACCCTGGGTTTATGTTTCTTTGACTGAACAATGGCCACGGTCTCAAAATATGCGATCGCTTTTAGCCGAAATTCCCCCTGATGCTAGTGTGGCGGGAACTACTTATTTAATTCCTCATTTATCCAGTCGCCGCCAGGTTCTACGCTTCCCTCTGTATCAATTAATCAATGATCAGGGTCAGTTGGTGGCTATGGATTATATTATTGCTGATTTGTGGCAACTTCAACGCTATCAGGTCGCTTTTAGTGGCGATCGTGATGCTTTACGTGCGATCGTAGAAACTACCGATCGCTTGACTTCTACTCAAGAATATGGTATTTTACAGTTCGATAATGGCTTGCTTTTAATGCGCCGGGGTTTTCCTTCTGACCCTAATGCTATGGAAGCCTGGGGGGAATTTCGACAAGAGGTTATTAGTTAACTCTCCGACAAAGATACTCCCCAAAACTGTGGGGTTGAACTTTACTCTGTTTTCCGTCTGAACTCACCCGCAGGCGATCGCGACAATTATAAATCCACTCTCCCTGCGCTACCCCGTCAATACTCAATTTCGCCCTATATTCCCAATGGTATTTGGCGCTGCGTTTGATGCTAATTATACATATCTGGTGATGATCAAACATTCGACATATCCCAGCTTCTGAAACTGGTGCGATCGTCACTGACAATAACCCAAACAGCACTAAACCTAAGACTAAAAATCTCATGGCTTCTGTCTCATTCTCCTCTTACAACCACCCCTTAACTCCTTAGACTATCCTATACCCTGATTGGGGAGGTATGCACATAATGTCTATTTTGTCAAGACACTGCTTTGGGACTTCCCCCAATTCCCCGAAAATTCGTGCATCGACATTTTTAAATTTTTACCAGATAATATTAATTTTAACCATTGGATAGGGGTTACAGAGCTTTTTTTTGCACCAAGACACAAGAAGCCCTTGGAAGCCATTTCCTACATGGTAGCAAAACCCCTATAATCTCGTCAAGTATTTGCTAGTTATTATCAATAAAAACTTATTAATTCTTAACAAACTTTATAAAATCAAAACTATCGCCAGCCATACATTAGCTAAACTTAACTAAATCCTCCCATTTAGGCCAAAGTTAGTGTTACCTAAGATACGCCAAACCGACAATTTCAACTATTGAGTAGGAATTAGTGAAGTAGCCAAAAAGAGAAACCGGGTTAGTAGCCGAGGGTATCCGAGGCTTTGGCTTTGGATCTTGCTGGTCTGACAGCACATCATCGAGCATAGCTATAGTATCCTCAGAGGTTTTTACGAGGGTTATATGGTAGATATTTGCGGCTTATTGATTAATAGTATTAGCCGCCAATTTAGGCAAGATAATTGTCAATCTAAACGGAGCGCCCCAGTCGGTAAATCGCCGCC
Organism: Limnospira sp. PMC 289.06; assembly: GCF_032350395.1. NCBI lineage: Bacteria > Bacillati > Cyanobacteriota > Cyanophyceae > Oscillatoriales > Sirenicapillariaceae > Limnospira > Limnospira sp. PMC 289.06. The sequence goes on along the minus strand of NZ_JARPLC010000016.1, from coordinate 54,273 downwards.
ATGACGCTCAGTAGTAAAGGACTCAATTCTGCCTTCAAAAGAATTAAAAATAACCCGAATCTCATCATAGCCCACAGCAGTAGAAACCCCTCTAGGTGTACGACAATTAACCTGAAGTAGCCAGCGAAAACCATCCACATCCTGATAATAACTTTTGCCACAATCAAAGCCAATAAAGCCTTCGATCGCCAATTGATTTAATCCGGCGATTCCCATAGGGCTACCAAGTATGGCATCAATAGTATCACGGGTTTCCTGTTGATTGAGCCTGCGCCATACTATATCGCTGCTAAGATTCTGAGCCAGGATGATATCCTCGGAAAAATCAAGGTTAATTTGACCATGAACCGGACTCGCAAAAGTTGCGAAAAATCCCGCCAGCCCTAGCATTTTTAATGCCTTAACAACAGATAAGTAATGTGTAGCAGACATAATTTTCTCTTCCAGTAATTGTTACCAGACCCATCTTATCATCAAAGCAACAATAGCCTAGGGAAAGTATAGGTAAGTTGGCAATTGTGAAATAATGAGGATGATATTTGATAGAATTGTGGCGGACACCTTAGCCATCAATAATTTACCAGTGAACTTTCAATCAGTTATTGCCACCCTGAACCAATTTTGGAGCGATCGCGGTTGTTTAATTGCCCAACCCTATGATACCGAAAAAGGGGCAGGAACCATGAGCCATCATACATTTCTACGGGCGATCGGTCCAGAACCTTGGTCTGTGGCCTATATAGAACCCTGTCGCCGCCCTACAGATGGACGTTATGGGGAGAACCCTAACCGTTTTCAACATTATTATCAATATCAGGTGCTAATCAAGCCTTCTCCCAACAATATCCAAGAGATTTATTTAGACTCTTTGCGGGTACTAGGAATCAATCCCGAAGACCATGATATTCGGTTTGTTGAGGATAACTGGGAGTCCCCCACTTTGGGTGCTTGGGGTGTAGGTTGGGAAGTGTGGTTAGATGGTATGGAAATTACTCAGTTTACCTACTTCCAACAATGCGGAGGAATTGATTGTCGTCCGGTTTGTATTGAAATTACCTATGGATTAGAAAGGCTGGCGATGTATTTGCAAAATGTAGATGCGATCGTCAAAATTGCTTGGACTGATGAGATTAACTATGGTGATATTCATCTACAAGGGGAAATAGAACAATGTACCTACAATTTTGAGGCATCTAATCCGGAGTTACTGTTTAATTTATTTTCGTTGTATGAACAGGAGGCGGAACAGTTAATTGAGCAAGGTTTAGTTTTACCGAGTTTAGACTATGTTCTCAAGTGTTCCCACAGTTTCAATTTATTAGATGCTAGGGGGGTAATTGCTGTGACTGAACGCACTAGATATATTGGCAGAATTCGGACTCTGGCGCGCCGGGTTGCTCACTGTTATTTAGAACAACGAGAAGGTCTGGGTTTTCCTCTGCTAAAATCTTCTCAAGCCGCTTAAAATTCCTCCCAGTCATGGCTTATGGGTATAGGTATACAGACAAGCCGTGCCTTGTCCCTTCCCTTCCCTACTGTTAATTTCATGGTGCAGGGGGTAGGGGTTGATTTGAACCGGGGGAATCGTTGTCGGTTAGGTTGAAAAAATGACCAAAGGATGTCATAATGAGAGATTGTGAGTTTTAAACGATTGCCATGCAAGCCCAGGAAATTATCCGCGCCATTGAGCAAGAAGAGATCGAAAGTGTCAAAACCAACGTCCAAAAAGAAAGTATCCCTAAAATCTATGTGGGAGATACGGTGAAAGTCGGTGTCAGAATCACTGAAGGTGGAAAGGAACGGATCCAGCCCTATCAAGGGACGGTAATCGCTATGCGTAATGGTGGTATCAACGAAACTATCACCGTCCGTCGTATTTTCCAGGGGGTTGGGGTAGAACGGGTGTTCTTGCTTCACTCACCCAGGATTGCTAGTATTAAGGTAATCATGAGAGGGAAAGTCCGTCGGGCTAAATTGTACTATCTTCGCGATCGCGTTGGGAAAGCGACGCGGGTTCCTCAGCGTTTTGACCGTCCTCTGTAAGTCCCTTGTGGTGAAGGTTTCCGAGCAAAACTTGAAATTTCCCAACCAAGCACTTGCATTGTTCAAAACACCGTGCTATACTAGCAAACGCATGTGGCATAAAAGCCCCATGCTGGGTGCGTCCTTAGTTCAGTTGGTAGAACGCAGGTCTCCAAAACCTGATGTCGAGGGTTCAAGTCCTTCAGGGCGCGTTAACTAAGCAAAAGTAAACCGGGTTAAGTTGTTTTTAACCTGGTTTTTGCATAGGAAAGCTGCCGAGCGAGACGAATCAACTACAACTGAAAAAGTGTTATGGGATATTTAATTATTGCACTGAGGATGTTATGATAAGTAGTTTGAGCCAGCGTGCGGCAGTTGTTAAAATCGACTGTTAAGTTAAAAATCACGAGGGGGAAAGCTGTGTCAAAGAAAGAAGAAGCAGGGATTCAGGAAGTCCCGAAGGGGTTTAGTGTTGGTGGTTTTTTGAAAGGAACCAAGGAAGAACTAGATAAGGTGGTCTGGCCAACTCGTCAGCAACTGCTGAGTGAATCGGCGGGAGTCTTATTAATGGTAATGCTTTCAGCCACACTAATCTATTTAATAGATAACTTCTTTCGTTGGTCGTCGGGGCAGGTATTTGGATGACTTTTGGATCAGATGAGTCAGAACAACTCAATGCAATGTCTGAAATAGACAGTGAGTCAGAATATGCACCAGGACAAGTTCGCTGGTATGCTGTTCAGGTGGCATCGGGCTGTGAAAAGCGGGTGAAACTGAACTTAGACCAACGGGTTCAAACTCTGGATGTGGCTGACCGGATTCTCAAAGTGGAGATTCCCCAGACTCAGGCGATTAAACTCCGTAAGGATGGTAGTCGCCAGCATGGTCAGGAAAAAGTATTTCCGGGCTATGTGTTAATCCAGATGAAACTGAACTGGAATAATGAGTTAAACCAGTGGGATGTTGACGATGAGGCTTGGCAGGTTGTCAAAAATACCCCTCATGTGATTAACTTTGTCGGGGCAGAGCAGAAACGTCACTCCGGGCGAGGGCGGGGCCATGTTAAACCCCTGCCATTAAGTCCATCAGAAGTTGATCGGATTTTCAGACAAACCCAGCAACAGGAAACTGTTGTCAAGGTAGAGATGGCGAGTGGGGATCATATCCTGGTGCTATCTGGCCCGTTCAAAGACTTTGAAGGGGATGTCATTGAAGTGAGCCCGGAACGTAATAAGCTAAAAGCCTTACTGTCGATTTTTGGACGAGACACGCCAGTGGAATTGGAGTTCAATCAGGTTGAAAAGCAGGGCTAACAAATGGCAAAGAAAGTTGTAGCAGTTATCAAGTTAGCAATTAACGCAGGAAAAGCTAACCCAGCTCCCCCTATCGGCCCAGCTTTGGGTCAGCATGGGGTGAACATCATGATGTTTTGTAAGGAGTATAACGCCAAAACTGCGGATAAGGTGGGTTTGGTGATTCCGGTAGAGATTTCGGTTTATGAAGATCGAAGTTTTACTTTTGTCCTCAAAACTCCGCCAGCGTCAGTGCTAATTAAGAAAGCGGCCGGAATTGAAAAAGGTTCCGGTGAACCGAACCGGGTTCGAGTGGGAACAATTAACCGCAGCCAGTTGCGAGAAATCGCAGAGGTGAAAATGCCTGACCTGAATGCGAATGATGTGGAAGCTGCCATGAAGATTGTGGAAGGGACAGCCCGTAATATGGGTATTGCTGTCTCGGATTAACTTAGGTAGCTAAGAAAAAAATTTGAGCCAACCCAATTGTTGAATTGAAATATTGGGGGAGAAGTGTAACTTCGTTATTGACCCCAGGAGGAAATCATGACAAAAAAAGTATCGCGTCGATTACAAGAACTTCAACAAAAGGTTGAAGATAGACTTTATGAACCCCTAGAGGGCTTGACACTACTCAAGGAAACGGCAACTGCTAAATTCGTGGAGTCGGTGGAAGCTCACATTCGTCTTGGTATTGACCCTAAATATACCGATCAGCAACTGAGAACAACGGTTACACTGCCGAAAGGAACCGGACAAGAAGTGCGGGTGGCTGTTTTGGCTAAAGGTGATAAGGTGGCTGAAGCCCAAAGCGCTGGGGCGGACTTGGTGGGGTCAGATGATCTGATCGCAGAAATTCAGAAAGGAATGCTGGATTTTGACAAGTTAATCGCTACACCGGATATGATGCCCCAGGTGGCTAAGTTGGGTCGTTTGTTGGGTCCAAAGGGTTTGATGCCTTCCCCCAAGGGTGGTACGGTGACTATGGATTTGACTCAGGCGATCGCTGAATTTAAGGCAGGAAAACTGGAGTTTCGGAGCGATCGCACCGGGATTGTCCACGTGATGTTTGGAAAGGTATCTTTCTCAGCGGAAGACCTGCTGGTTAACCTGTCGGCGTTACAAGAATGTATTGACCGTAACCGTCCCTCTGGGGCTAAAGGTCGCTATTGGCGGAGTGTTTATGTCTGTAGCACTATGGGTCCAGCGATTCAGTTAGATATCAATGCTTTGCGGGATCTGAAAATCGCGGAAGCTGCATAGGGAAAGGGAATCTGTGAGCTACAGAAACTCGAAGAAGTAGACAGGGAGAGGGAGGGGAGGAGGTTGGTACTCAAATCTCATCATCCCTACTCCCTGCTGCTGATTTCCCGAAAAATAACTTTTTGCTTGACAAGATACACGAACAGTGTAATAATGTTTAATTGTGCAATTAAGCACTGTAGCCCACTTATAATTCTAAAGATCTGATAACCGAAGACAGCAGGCGCAACTGGCTTAATATCCTGCCGAGGTTAAGGTATTAAAGATTTTAACGGTGAATTAAAGGCTAATTATGCCTTGAGTTCTAACGGATAATTTTTATTCCTTTACCCGGCTTGATGAATTCCGGGTTTTTTAATGCCAATTTGTCTTCTGTTTCACCCATTAGGGATTGGGCGTTCATCAAACACGGAGGTTCAACAGGAATGGGAAGAACCTTAGCCCAAAAGGAAAAGATTGTTGTAGATCTCCAGAAGCAGTTAAGCTCGGCTCAACTGACTTTGGTGATTGACTATACTGGGCTGTCTGTTTCCCAAATTACTGACTTGCGGAACCGCCTTCGGGAAACCGGTAGTGTCTGCAAAGTCACAAAAAACACCTTGATGCAGAAAGCCCTTGAAGGGGATGACAACTGGAAAGCGATGGAGAAATTCCTCAGCGGTAGTTCAGCGTTTATCTTCATTCAAGACGATTTAGGTGCTGCGATTAAAGCGTATCAGGCTTTTCAAAAGGAAAGCAAAAAAACTGAACTACGCGGCGGGGTGATGGAAGGTCGGGCTTTGAGTCCTGATGACATCAAAGCTATTACAGAACTTCCCACCAAGGAAGAACTCATTGCTCGTATCGCCGGAGCGATCAACTCTATTCCTACGAAGGTGGCGGTTGGAGTCAATGCAGTTCCCACGAAACTGGCGGTTGGTATCAAAGAAGTTCCGGCTTCTCTGGTGCGCGCTATCAAGGCTGTATCCGAAAAAGACGATTCCCAGGCGGCTTAGATCGCTTTTCAATTGCTTGTTATTTATTACTTGTTGAGGGTTAACCCATGTCTGAAAAAACTGATCAAATTTTAGAACAACTCAAATCTTTGAGCCTGTTAGAAGCATCTGAGTTGGTTAAGCAAATTGAGGAGGCTTTTGGTGTTGATGCTTCCGCTTCTGCTGGCGGCGGTATGATGATGATGGCGGCTCCTGGTATGGCGGCTCCTGGTGCTGAAGCGGCGGCGGAAGAAGAGAAAACTGAGTTTGATGTAATTCTGACTGAGTTCCCCGCTGATAAGAAAATCGCGGTTCTGAAGGTGGTTCGTAGCATTACTGGCTTGGGTCTGAAGGAAGCTAAAGACTTGGTGGAAAGCGCTCCTAAAGCTATTAAGGAAGCTACCACCAAAGAAGATGCGGAAAGCATTAAGAAACAACTGGAAGAATCTGGCGCTAAAGTGGAAGTTAAGTAATTCTCTTACTACTAACAGGACCCTCCTCTCAATTAATTAATTAATTAAGGGGAGGGTTTTTTAGTTGACTGGGTTCGGTGGTGGGGTTAAAAACGCTAACTTCTTTGGGGGTGAGGTTTTGGGGGGTTCTATGGAGGCGATCGAAAATGTGGCGGGACATTTGAGGAAATATGTCTTGATCTTGAGAGTAGGCGGGATCGTTGGCGAAAATTGCTAGAATATAAATGGTCTGATCATCTAGGGTTCTTACAAAAATCACTTCTTGGCGTGAGTAGCTGGTATAACCAACTTTGGAGCCAAAATATATATCTGTGGGTAATGATTGACCTAAAAATCCTTCGATGAACTGACGATCGCTTTCCTCAAAAGTTTCGGGATTTAGATCTCGGGTGAGAAGGTAAGCCATTTTGGTGCTGGCTATGGGAGAAACGGCTTGCTGGGTGTAAATTTCATACATTAACCGCGCCGCCTGGTCTGTGGTGATTTGGTTTCCATTAACTAGGTCTGGAGTTTGCTTTAATTGCAGATCTCTACCTGTGGGTGTTTCTTGTGAGTTGTCGATGGGATAATTTTTCATGCTGAGAATGATTCCAGCATAACCAGCTTGTTCAAAGAATTTGTTAATCTGACTGCGTTGGTTTAGCCAAGTTGTTAAGTCTTTTCCGGTTAAGGCTTCCCCGGAAGTGCTTTGGGTAATAGCATCTACAATTTCACTGGCTGATTGATTATCGGAAATGCGAATCATTTGGTTGAGGTGGTCATGAAATTTCGATTCATCCCTAATTGACCCACGTTCAACTTGATCAAAAAAGCCCACTAACCAAAATAACTTGGCAACGCTGGCGGGAAACCTTAAAATTTGGTTATTGTATCCCGCTTTGTAGTGCTTGCCGGAATCGCTAACATCTACTAAGGTGATCGACAGTGCTTCGGTGGGGAATCCTTTGTTTTTGGCGATCGCTACTGTTTCATTAACGATCGCCTGTAGTTGTGCTTTACTATCCCAGTTGGGTGGTGAGTGCACATTATAACCGCTTTTTATTTCTTCTGTTGATGAGATTTGATCCACTTTTGCGGTTGATAGTTTCACTACTAGGGATCTTACTATCGACAGCATACCCCACCCCAAAGCGAAAGCGATCATCACTAACAATAACAGCCGATCATACCGTAACCTTGGCAGAGCCTTAACATTACTCATAATCCGATTGTTTTTATGGGAGTTTCCCCGTCGGCGAATGTAAACCATTTTCTCAGCATTGACCACAATATCTCAGCATACACAGCATACCTTAACCCAAGGCGATCGCTACCACAGAAACTTCTAATTGTTGATTTTTTCATCAATTTTTAAAAAATGGCCCCCCTAATTTAGCGCCGGGGGTTGACAAGTCCTGGGAACTAATGATACTATCAAGGTAGTAAGTTACACAATGAAAATCTGTCTCAAAATAAAAAAGTTAGCAATATTCCCATTATCTAAAATAGTATCACAGCCTCCCCAAAAAAGCAACCACCTCCCCCCAGAGGAAATTTTTTGTAACATTTCTTAATTTTTCGTTACAAAACTTAACAGAGGGGTTGATTTTCAGTTCAAAGCAGCATTTCGGTCTGTGACTGGGTGAGATAGGACAAAATAGAATCAACAGTTTGTTGCTTGAGCCATCTTTTCTGGACTGCAAGTTCGCCAAACCTGAGATATTTTTGCTGTTGTTCAAGCAAAATCAAGTTAATTTGTTGATCATCCAAAAGCATAGCCTGTTTGAGGTAATAACCCAAAGGTTGCCTTTGTTGACTCCCACCAATTTGAGGTAGCTGCTCGGCAAAAAAATCCACGGTTTCTTGACGTAGCCAACCCAAATCTGTGACAATTTCACCAAAGCGGAGATTGTGCCTTTGGTCTTGAATTGCAAGCACCCGTTGTACCTGAAGTTCATCTAATAAACCCGCATCCTGAAGTATTTGTCCCAATAGAGGCATTTGCCAATTAGGGATAGCCATGTCTCCCAGAGAGCTAAAGGGGGAATGATAAAGGTTAAGTTTTTGTTGCATGAGTAGCAGGAAAAAGGGCATATCTTCAATGAGATAGCGCTTCCAGAGGCGCAGTGGTTCAGATACGAGTCTGTGTAACCACTCCAGACCGGCTTCACTTATCCACTGAGGTGAACGGGGTTTTTCTCCGGCTTCAAAATCAATAGTCGCGCCAATAGCTAAGAAGATTTTGGCATGGTTGAGTTTATCCTTATGTTTCATAATCCACTTTTCTTGTTTGGGAGCGCCGACCCCAATAGCGAGAACAGAGGCTTTTGAGTGATTAATGCGATCGACAATGCGTTGACATTCAAGTTCGTCTTTTTCAAAGCCAAAGGGTGGAGAGTAGCAGTCAACGACCATTTCACGGCCGACTTTTTCATTGATTTTTACTTTCGCCCTAGCGGCTACACCTTCAGCGGCACCGAGTAAAAATATTGTAATCTCTTCACAATCTCGGTAGTAATTATAGAAGGCGGGAAATAGGTCAGAGCCTGATATTTTTTCGGTAATTGGCTGGTTGAGAAGACGAGAAGCATAATAGACAATCTGACTATCACAGACGCGGTAATCGGACTTATTATAGATGTCATAAAATTCTTTGTCTTTCTGCAATCGCATCAAGTGATCGACATTAGGAGTGAAAACAATACCGCCACGTCTCCCAAGTTCTTCTAGGAGTTGTTCGGTGGTAATATTGTCAATACATATATTGAATAACTTAACTTCGTTCATGATATATGTACCGTGTTTTTACAGTTGTACCAAAAACCAGATGATAGATGGTTTTGATGGAGTTTTTGTTAGGTGTCAGTGGGCTGACTTGTCTGTAACACTTAATGAATGAAACTTAGCACGAATACCTCGGCATATTTTGGTCAACTAAGTTGCACTGAACTACTGCCAATTTTGATTTTGCTAAAAAGAAGGATATAGTAGGAAAATGGCTGGTTTAGTGACAAGTAAATCAAACTATCATGGGGATTTCACGCTGGAGGTGAAACGATAAAAACCACCCAGCAGCCAGTGCGGTGCTAAAACCGAATCCCTTGGCTGAGGCAGTTAACCAGATCATAAGGGTGAATAGCCTATAAAATCAAGAAGATTATGTAAACAATTAAGAGGCTATTGTAAAGCTTTAGTGAAGCTGGAGGGTAAAATCTCGATCGCCTTGAATACAGAAACCGGGGGCTGTATCAGGTAGATCAGCCCCATGGTTGAATTAGAGAGAGGGTTATGGCTTAATCCTGATAAGCGGTCATAGGCGCACAGGAACAGACAAAATTGCGATCGCCAAAGGCATTATCAATGCGACCCACAGGCGGCCAATATTTATAGTCACGAGTCCAAGCGGCGGGATAAGCGGCCACTTCCCGGGAGTAGGGACGATTCCACTCACCCAAAATCAGAGATTCTGCGGTGTGGGGGGCTTGTTTAAGGGGGTTATTTTCCCGGTCAAACTCCCCGGACTCAATGGCAGCAATTTCCTGACGAATAGCAATCATAGAGGCACAGAAACGATCCAACTCATCGAGGGACTCACTTTCTGTAGGTTCCACCATCATAGTACCAGCTACCGGCCAAGAAATAGTAGGGGCGTGGAAACCGTAATCCATGAGTCGTTTAGCGATATCATCGACATCGATATTGGCGGATTTTTTAAGCGATCGCAAATCCAAAATACACTCATGGGCAACTGTACCATTGTTACCCTTATAGAGAATCGGATAAACCCCCTGTAGGCGACGCGCCATATAATTAGCATTGAGAATGGCGACCTCCGTAGCTTTTTTCAAGCCAAACGCGCCCATCATAGCAATATACATCCAGGAGATGACCAGAATACTAGCACTACCCCAAGGCGCAGCCGAAACCGCGCCGCCTTTGGGAGTTTCCCCCATATCCACGACACAATGACCGGGTAAAAACGGTAATAGGTGTGGCATCACCCCAATGGGACCCATTCCCGGACCACCGCCGCCGTGGGGTATACAGAAAGTTTTGTGCAAATTCAGGTGACAGACATCAGCGCCAAAATCTCCGGGACGACATAACCCCACCTGTGCATTCATATTAGCACCATCCATATAGACCTGACCCCCGCAGCGGTGGATGATGTCACAAATATGGCGAATACCGTCTTCAAACACGCCATGAGTTGAGGGATAAGTTACCATCAAAGCAGCGAGTTGGTCTTGATGCTGTTCCGCTTTTTGCTGCAAATCATCAATATCAATATTACCCTGACTGTCGCATTTAACAGGTACAACTTTCATGCCACACATAACGGCACTAGCGGGATTAGTACCGTGGGCAGATTCAGGAATTAGACAAATATGGCGTTGATTTTCTCCTCGGCTTTGATGATAACCACGAATTGCTAATAAACCTGCGTATTCCCCTTGAGAGCCAGCGTTAGGCTGTAGAGAAATACCAGCAAATCCGGTAATTTCTGCCAACCATTCCTCAAGCTGTTGGCACAAAATCTGATAACCCTGAGTTTGAGATTTAGGTGCGAAGGGGTGCAACTTGCCAAACTCCGGCCAGGTGACGGGAATCATCTCGGCGGTGGCGTTAAGTTTCATGGTACAGGAACCGAGAGGAATCATAGAGGTAGTGAGGGATAAATCCCGACTTTCTAAGCGGTGTAAATACCGCAATAATTCGGTTTCTGAGTGATGGCTATTAAAAACGGGGTGAGTTAGGTAGGCAGAAGTGCGAGTTAAATGGGGGGGAATGGCGGATTTTATGGCAAGTTCTTCTAAGCCAAAGTGTAGGGGTTTACCCATGGCAAAAATTTCCAGCAGATTAATAATATCTGCGGTGGTGGTAGTCTCATCTAGGCTGATACCAATAGAGTTATCGGCTATTTGTCGTAGGTTAATCTGGCGGAGTTGGGCGAGGGTGATAATTTCTGATGAGGATATATCGCCTAATTCCACTTGTAGGGTATCAAAAAAGTGATGATTGGCGATCGCATATCCCAGCTTTTGCAAACCCGTCGCCAACACCAGAGTTAACTGGTGGATATTCTCAGCGATCTGTTTTAAGCCTTGTGGTCCATGATATACCCCATACATACTAGCAATGACAGCTAACAGAACCTGGGCGGTACATATATTACTGGTGGCTTTATCGCGGCGAATATGTTGTTCTCTGGTTTGGAGGGCGAGTCGGAGGGCGGGTTGACCCTGGCTATCAATGGAAACCCCCACCATACGACCAGGACAGGACCGTTTAAAGGCGGATCTGGTGGCAAAATAAGCCGCATGGGGCCCCCCATAACCTAGGGGAACACCGAGGCGCTGGGTGCTTCCTACGGCGATATCAGCGCCTAATTCTCCTGGGGGTGTAAGTAGGGTAAGGCTGAGGATATCTGCAGCCATGGTAATAATGGCTTTATGGTTATGGGCCGTTTGGATAAATTCCCGATAGTCGTAAATTGCGCCATTAGTGGCGGGGTATTGCAATAAAGCCCCAAAAATTGGCTCGCTAAAGTCGAAGGTGCGGAAATCTCCAATAATGATTTCAATACCTAGGGGTTTGGCCCTAGTTTCTAGGACATCTATGGTTTGAGGGTGACAGTCTTGGGAGACAAAAAAGTGATGGGCTTTGGCTTTGCTAATTCCATAACTCATGGTCATGGCTTCGGCGGCGGCAGTTCCTTCATCGAGAAGGGAGGCATTAGCGATTTCTAGCCCGGTTAGGTCGATAACGAGTGTTTGAAAGTTTAGTAGGGCTTCTAAGCGTCCCTGGGCGATTTCGGCTTGGTAGGGAGTATATGCGGTGTACCATCCCGGATTTTCTAGGATGTTCCGTTGGATGATGGGGGGGGTTATACAGTCGGAGTAACCCATACCGATAAAAGAACGGTAAACCTGATTTTTACTGGCAATTTCGCGGAGTTTGACTAAAGCCTGATGTTCTGTAAGGGGGGCGGGTAGGTTCAGGGGACGGTTTAAACGAATGCCTTGGGGGATGGTATTATCAATCAGGCTTTCTATACTGTTGTATCCGATCGCTGAGAGCATTTGTTGAATTTCAGCGTCATTGGGGCCGATATGTCGGTTGAGGAATTGATCGGCGGGGGTTCTATTGATGTGACCATCACGGGGATGGCTGAGATTCGATGTACTATGGTTTGGGGATTTGGTGGGACCGGGTAAATTGATATCCAGCATGAAACTCCGACTGATTCAACAAAGATCATTTAAAACAGAATCATCAAATTGTAGTCCCATTATCCCGGAATGGGTATAATGGCGGCTTGATGGAAAGTGTACAACAGATGATCGCTGGTGTTGGCTATGATAAAGTGACATTCTCTATGGAAACTAAGGTTTATCCGGTTATTTGGCATGAGGATCGCGTCTTACTAATTGACCAAACTCGCCTGAGTCATGAGTATGCGATCGTGGAAATTAAACGCTATGAAGATATGGCTAGGGCGATCGCTACTATGATTGTCCGAGGGGCTCCGGCTATTGGTATTGCGGCCGCTTATGGTATGTATTTGGGGGCGCGGGATATTCAAAAAAGCGATCGCCATGGGTTTTTGGCGGAACTTGAAGGAGTGGCGAAGATTTTGGGGAATACTCGCCCCACGGCGGTAAATTTGTTTTGGGCTATTGAAAGAATGCTGAAAACCGCTAGGGAAACTTCCGTTTCTGTGTCGGAAATTCCCCAGGTGCTATTGGCGGAGGCTCAGAAAATTCAAACGGAGGACTTGAATACTTGTCAGGCGATCGGAGATCACGGACTGGCGGTTTTACCGAAAACTCCCGAACAGCTTAATATTTTGACTCACTGTAACACGGGATCTTTGGCTACGGCGGGTTATGGTACGGCTTTGGGGGTCATTCGATCCTGTAAGGCGGCGCAACGGTTGGGACGGGTCTATGCTGATGAAACTCGCCCTCGTCTACAGGGAGCCAAATTAACTACTTGGGAATGTGTACAGGATCAGATCCCGGTGACTTTGATTGCCGATAATATGGCCGCTCACTGTATGAAGTTGGGGTTAATTCATGCGGCGATCGTTGGTGCCGATCGCATTGCGGCTAATGGAGATACCGCTAATAAAATTGGCACTTATAATGTGGCTTTGGTGGCTCGTGCCCATAATATCCCGTTTTTTGTCGCCGCTCCTCTGTCTACGGTAGACTTTCGATTGCAGAGCGGGGAAGGTATCCCGATTGAGGAAAGAGACCCCAAAGAAGTTTATCAGATTGGCTCGACTACTATTTGTCCCCCAGGTGTGGAGTTTTATAATCCGGCTTTTGATGTGACTCCGGCTGAGTTAATTACGGCAATTATTACTGAACATGGGGCTGTAGCGCCTGGAGATCTCAAAAATCTTATGGTTCATCAACCCTCCTGAATGTGTTGCTACCTCTAACCAGAACAGGATTTGAGCAGCCAACCAATTACTACCCCTAGTCCCCCAAAACGGACCGCTTGCCAAAAGGGTTCTTTGAGGCTACCCCAGGTAAACAGGCTGCTTTCTAAGTTGAGTTCTACGGCTTCTAGTTCCTGGGTAAGCTGTTTTAATTCTTCCTTGAGTTGTTGGGATTTGATCTGCTGGAGTTGGGGGATCACTTGGTCGATGCGGTTTTTCAGCTCCGCTTGACGTTGGCGATCGCGCTGAATTTGAGCTATCCTCTCTTGTATAGTGGCGATCGCTTTCGAGGCTGATTCGAGGGCTTCTTCGATTTCTTCCTGGTCCCGATTCAGTTGAGAATCATTGGGGTTCGGTTGGGATGAGGTATTTCTTGGCATAATGATTAGAAAATGCTCCCAACTTCAAATATAAAATCACCATGAGTCATTCTAGTTCAACCCAAATTGATAATGCCGAGACTTTGCAACTAGCCCAGAAACTGGCCGAACATTTGGCTATTTCTGAACGGGACTGGCATCGCCTCAAATCAAATCGTAATGCTCGCGCTCGGGAACAGGTGGCGGCGGCTTTGATTTTTTTGCTCAAGGATGAACCATCTGAGGCTATGCCTAGATTACAACAGGCGATCGGTTGGTTAGATCGGTCGATTTCTGCACCTCCGTGTCCTACTCATGGCTCTAAATCATCCTCCAAATGAGTTGTTTAATCAAATATCCCACAGATAGCCCTACCAGCCTCGACTAGACTGTGAGAGAACCGGGATCTCTTTACTTAGGATTAGTTCGGTTCCATCTTGGTTCCACTCCACGCGATCGAATATTTGCTCAAGAATATACAATCCTCGTCCGCATTCATGTTCATCATGGGGTAGTGCAGGGTCATCCCAGCAGTTATCATTAGTTTCCACTGCTGACAGGTTACATTCACAGGAGGGGGGTTTAAATCCCCCTCCTTGGTCTGATATCAACCACCAGAACTGATTATTGATGATCGCAAAACGAACGACAACCGTTTTGCTGGGATCTAGCTTATTGCCGTGTTTAGCAGCATTAACTAGGGCTTCTTGTAGTCCTAGTCTGATTTCATCTTGGCACTCCGACGGGATTTCGGCGAGAAGTAAATCCAAAATCGATCCCAGATAGAGTGTAGAAGCAAAGCTAATTGTGACCCAGTTACGTTTAACCGGACGCGATGATATGGCAATCACTTAGAAAACTCCCAGGCTTTCAGGTGAACTATTTCCACCAACTGCATAGTTGTGAATACTCCACTTATGTTGAATCAAGTTGTTGTTTAAGTTTAAGTACCCGTCCCTAAATTAATATTAGCAAAAAAATCCGTCAAATGCACATTTCCTCAAAAATAATCTGCAATTGTCTTTAAATCTAATGATAGTAACAAGGACTCATTGCCTGGTTTGGCCAATGTGGTCCTTTTGACCCCACCCCCGAATATGTTTTGCATTAGGGTATTGTCTATTCCTTAGTTATCATTATTAATTATCTTCGGAGATCACCCTTTTCATAAATCAGTGATTGGGGATCAACATTCCCACTGGTGGCAGCCCCTGAGAATTGATATCCTAGATATAACTGATCCGCCATAATCTACTGTATCATCAGATACCAAATTCCCAATTTTAGCGATCGCCTCACTGCATAAATCTAGTATTTTGTCAACCCCATGCACGGAATAACTAGGATTTTCAAGACGGGCCAAGATTATACCATAGTTAATGACAAGTTAATCATAATTTTGTCCCCCCCACATTTATGATATAACTTCCCGTTAATTTATTGACACCAATTAGTAGGGGAACAATTCAATAGCCAACTGTCAATTAAAGAGGCTAAGTTGTATATAGGAATCGTGAGACCCAACGTGATTATAACCATCTTCAATATATTTAAGAAGAGAACCTGCCACATATTCAGCTAATTTGACGGGAACCGCATTGCCAATCATCTGTTCTAAGTCGGA
This sequence comes from Limnospira sp. PMC 289.06, assembly GCF_032350395.1. Taxonomy (NCBI): domain Bacteria; kingdom Bacillati; phylum Cyanobacteriota; class Cyanophyceae; order Oscillatoriales; family Sirenicapillariaceae; genus Limnospira; species Limnospira sp. PMC 289.06. The sequence goes on along the minus strand of NZ_JARPLC010000016.1, from coordinate 38,837 downwards.
TTTACTCCCCTCAAATTTAAAAGACTTAGGAAAGGTTTGGATATAACTTCTTTCCATAGTTGTTAGTGGTCGTAGAGAGGGATTGAGGTCACAGGCATCGCCTTGATGTTTTTGATAAGTTTTAGGGATAGGTCGATTTACACCTCGCACTGTTGGACTAGGTTCATAGATACTAAAAATTCCTCGCCTTTGATAACTTCTTGGGTGCCGATAAAAATACTCAATTCCCAAACTCAAACCTAGATAATCAAAAACTGTCATCGGCTTGGAGGCATAATTTTTGAACAAATAAGGTTCTAAAGCATTGTCTTTTCCTTCTAGTTCACCGATGAGAAAATATCGTTTTCTGGCTTGTGGAACCCCACAATAACTAGCATCAAGAACTGATGCAGTTAAACCATAGCCACTGTTTTTTAAGATTTGCCAAGTCACTTTAAGAGTTTGAGTCTTGGTGATTCTCGAAACATTTTCCATCACAAAAAATTGAGGCTTAATAGAAGCAATAATTCCAGCAAAATTGATAGTTAAGTTAGCACGCCCTAAACTTTCATCCCTTTTCCCCGCGCTGGAAAAATCTTGGCATGGAGGGCCACCAATAATGACTTCTGGTTTCCACTCTCCTAGAGTATTTATAACGCTTTCTTTGGATAAATCAACTTGAAAAATGGGATGGCTGAAGTTACGTTGATAAACTTTAATGGCTGGCTTCCATATCTCGAATGCGGCTTTCATGTCAAATCCAGCATTTTGAAATCCCAAAGATAATCCACCACATCCAGCAAACAAATCTATAGTTCTCATAGTTCACAAATTTATGGTAAAAATAAATCCGGTGAGTTGTATATTATAGCATCAAACCTTCTTTCGGGACTCAGTAAATTTTGACCGTCTCCTAAAATAATATTTTTGATTTCCTGCTTGAGGATTCTTGGTTTTCGTAAATACTCTGATTTCATATATTCGTGAGTTATTTTTCCATTAACTGCAAATGCTTTATCATTTTTGGTATTGTATGAGCAAGAATCAATAATGCTTACATAGTCAAATAATCCTCGATCAGCAAAATCACTTAACATTTTATATAGCCAAATCACTGTTCGTGTATATCTGGAAATTTTGATAATTTTACCAAAGGTTTTTATTTCTTGTTTGGCTAAATTGACAAATAATCTACTAAAGCAAATATCACTCCAAATAAATACATCTAAACAGTTGGTAGACAATTGGGGAGACTTTCCCTGAGTTTTCCAAATTGGCTGCATTAAAAATGGCTTTTGACCTAAAACAATATGACTCATTAAGTTATCGATCGCTTCTATCATAGTTGAAACATAAGGGATTACTGATAGGGGTTCTGTCCAATCTAAATCTTGTGGAAATGTTAATTTTAGTAATTCCGCTATATTAGTTCCTTGTTGCCGAAGAGTAGAGGCTATGCTACAGGCTAAATAAACAATAGTATCGGGTCGTACTACAATTTCACAGCCGTACTCATTTTCAGGTAGTTCGCAAGTTGTATTATCTGGTAATGCGGTCAGTTTAATTTCCATAGGACGCAAACAAAGTCCGTTAGTTTGGGTAACTAAATCAACTCTGGGAAGAGTACCAATTAAATATTGTTGATAGGGTGTAAATGGTGATTCAAAAGCATAAAATGCTAGATCGGATTGGGGATTAATACCAAAAACATCTTCGGTGGCAATCTTTGTATGTTCAATCTCTAAGTTAGAATTTACTTTAATATATATATTTTCAAGATTGATATCATGCAAATAGCAACATAAAGCTGTCGGAAAAGATGAATTAAAACAATTTTTTCCCCAGGCTTTTTTTTGTAAAAAATCTCGATTAGAATATCTGATACCAAATAATCCAGGCTGCTTTTTAACCATTTTTATCATGCTTGAGTTGTTTATGCACAATATAACAAAAATTTACCCGCCACCGCTACAATAATTAATCAATCATCCGTCCTAGTTATTTACAACAATCACTAGGGGAACAATTCAATAGCCAACTGTCAATTAAAGAGGCAGATTGAATCGAACGAGCGAACTGATATTCAGCATAGCGACGCAGTATTTTTTCCACGGTTATCCAAGCTGAGGGTTGATAGGTGTTCCAGATATTAGTTAATTCTGATTGGGCTAAATGTTGAAGAATGGCTAAGGGTTCTGCTGCTATGCGGGCATCAATTTTGATAGATATTTCCTCAGTTAGATAATCTCCAGATGCTTCGGAAACTGAGGATGATTGATGGTCATTATGTTGGCTTTGAATGCGGGATAATGCGGCTAAATTAATAATACCGCCAGCCGCTAAACTGAACCCTACCAACCAATTAGGGTCGCTTAAATTAGGGTTTAAAGGATGTTGAGTTAGACAACATAACTGGACCTGGGGAGCAATTCCCGCCCAAGCTAAGAGGTGAAAAATTCCATGAGTTAAACGGGCGACTATATCGATCGCATTTTCTTCTGTAGAGGTATTAGGGAGTTCTTCTAGGCGGTCTAAATGTTCTGACAATAGCAAAAATAGTTCCGGTTGAGGTTGTTCGCTCAAGGCTTGACTAAGAACCAATTCAGCCAAATATTGACCAGCGGCTAATTTACCCAAATTTTTAGCGAGTCCACTATGGGAATTGATAATTTCCGCCTGGGTAATTTTATCAAGCGATCGCCCTTTCGCAATTAACCACTGATTAACCACAAATAAACCCGTAGTCCCCCCCAAACGCGATCGCGATTTTCTCGCCCCCGGTGCTACCACTCGCATCAGACCAAATTCTGGTGTTAAAATAGTTAATAGGCGATCGGACTCTCCCAGAGGGATCGCCTTTAAAATAATCCCAGTAGCTTTATAAGTACGACTCATTAATCCTAATTTTCTTGGTTGAGTTGATGTCCACCGTTGCGGATAATCTGCACCCCTCCAGAAGTACCTAAACGGGTCGCCCCCGCCTTCCAAAGTGCGATCGCCTGCTCATGGGTGCGAATACCTCCAGAAGCCTTAATTCCCACCTGAGACCGCGCTACTTGCTTGAGTAAGCTAACATCCTCGACCGTCGCACCCCCATAATATCCCGTGCTAGTTTTCAGATAAGAAACCCCCGCATCAATAGCCAATTCCGCCGCCAGACGTTTTTCTGCGTCTGTCAAAACTGCTGTTTCCAAAATGGCTTTAACCACCACTCCTGTTTCCTCGCAAATTTCGGCTAATTCCCGGTTTAACTCATTAGTTTTTCCCGACTTTAACCAACTTAAATTAATCACCACATCCAACTCAGTCGCCCCATTCTCGACCGCTTCTAAGGCTTCATACAGTTTCACGGCGGAAGTATTAGCACCACAGGGAAACCCAATTACAGTACAAACTTTAGGCTTTTTATTTTGCAGGAGTTCCCGCGCCAGTTTCACAAAAGTAGGGAAGATACAAACGGAAGCGAAATTATATCGATCCGCTTCCTCGCAACACTTTTTAATTTGTTCATCATCAGCCATCTGATTTAATAAGGTATGGTCAATTAGGGGCGCAATATCAATATCATCGTAAGATTCTCTCATCATAGGATTATCTGATTCAGTCTCATATATTTAACTTAATTTTATTCAAGTGATAATAGGGAGCAAATTTGCTCCCCATCACTAATTATTTCAAGCTGTAACTTCTGACAAAAGTTCGGCGGGCGGCAATTCCGCCGACTCCACTTTTTTAAAATTCTCCAGTTGTTGAGTAATTTCAGCAGTTACGATGTCACGATATTCGAGGAAATGTTCATTGTGGGCGCAGACCGTTAAATAATGTTCCCAAACCGCCGGGTTATGGCGGAGAATACCAAATAAATGATGCCAGAATTTCCAACGAGTCGATCGCTTAATTCCTTGTCGCCAAATAATAATTGCCAAAGCCCGTAAATCCACAAATTCAGGGGTTTTAAAAGGGGTTTTACTGCGAGGTGCGCCTAATTTCAGGAAACAGTTATAGGTTCTGTCCAAATAGCGATCGGGTTCATAGAGAGTCCGAAAAGCCTGGATATATTCGGCGGCAATTTCTTCCACCGGACGAGTCGGAATAAAGTTCATTAACATGGTTTGGTTAGTAGCGTGTTGGCTAATGTTTTCCCGATCCGCTAGTAACCGTCCTTCTTTGTCCAACCGATGCCATAATCCGGTATTGGGAAGGGCTTGTAACATCCCCAACATCGCAGTAGGAATACCCGCCTGATCTACAAACTCAATCACCCGGGAAGCCGCCCCAGATTTTTCACCATCAAAACCGATAATAAATCCCGCCATGGGTCGCAACCCCGCCCGGATAATTTTATCAACCGATTCGCTTAAAGAACTGCGGGTATTTTGGTATTTCTTAGTTAAAGCTAAACTGGCTTCGTCCGGGGTTTCAATGCCTAAAAATACCGCATCAAAATTACAGTCAACCATCATATCCATGAGTTCTTCATCGGCGGCTAAATCCACTGATGCTTCTGTATTAAATCGGAAGGGATATTGATGTTCAATTTGCCAAGTCTTGAGGGCTTTTAGCAATAACTTAACATTGCGTTTATTGCCGATAAAATTATCATCGACCATAAACACTCCCCGCCGCCATCCTAATTCATAGAGATAATCTAATTCTTTGAGGAGTTGTTCAGGATTTTTGGTGCGGGGTTTGCGCCCGTAGAGTACAATGATATCGCAAAATTCGCATTGGAAGGGGCAGCCACGGGAAAACTGGACGGACATGGAGTCATAAGCATCTAATTCCAGCAGATCATAACGAGGAACTGGAGTAGTGTTAACATCAGCTTTATCTGGCGATCGGAAAGTCCCACTGGTTTCTCCCCGGTTAATGGCGGCGACAAATTCGGGTAAGGTTATTTCGCCTTCGTCTAGGATTAAATAATCGGCTTCCGCTGCAACTTCACCAGGGACTGAGGTGGCATAAGGTCCACCAACGGCGACGGGTTTACCCCGGCGTTTGGCTTCCCGAATTTGTGCCAGCAGATCGACTTTTTGGACGATCATGGCGGTGAGAATGACTAGATCCGCCCATTCCCATTCGGCTTCGGTGACGGGTCGGATATTGCGATCGACTAGCTTAAATTCCCATTCTTGGGGCAAAATTGCGGCTACGGTGATCAGCCCTAGGGGAGGTAACAGGACTTTGCGATCAACCAGTTCCAGAATTTTGTCGTAGGACCAGAAGGTTCTAGGAAACACTGGATAAATTAGTAAAACTCGCATTTAATCAATACCTCATTGGTTTAATATGGCGATCGCTTTTGGTCGCGGAACTATAGGATGATGCGGCATCGAACCTGGGGTAATAGGTTTGGGCTAATTAGGTTTCCGCAGGATAGATTCCGCGATATCATAACAAAGGCACACAAAATTTAACATTTTTGCTAAAGTTAAGTTACAGGATATCGCAAATATGCCAGTTCAAGTTGGAGACCTCGCCCCCGATTTTACTTTAACCTCCCAGACCGGGGAATCGGTTAGCCTCAAAGATTTTCGGGGTAACAAAGCAGTAGTGCTTTATTTTTACCCTAAAGATGATACCCCAGGATGCACGGCGGAAGCCTGTGCCTTTCGGGACAGTTACACGATTTTTCAGGAAACTGGGGCGGAAGTTATCGGAGTCAGTGCGGACTCCCCCGATGAACATCAGAAATTTGTCGGTAAGTATAATTTGCCTTTTACTCTGTTAAGTGATCAGGGAAATCAGGTGCGGAAATTATACGGAGTTCCAGCCACTTTATGGATACTTCCCGGTCGGGTGACTTATGTAATCGATAATCAGGGGGTAGTCCGACACATTTTTGATTCCATGTTGGATTTTAAAGGTCATGTGGATGAAGCCTTAAAAACTTTGCGTTCTATGTCTGCTGTCTAGGTGGACTTGGGGCAAAATTATGGCGGGCTATAATGCCCGCCCTGGCATAATTCGTATTTATTAAAATCTCTATTCTCAGCTTGTCCATACTTACATTTAACCCTTCTATATACCTAGTCATGAAATGAAAATTAATAGCTCTGCTTTGATTACCATGCCATTGGCGGCACATCTTGATTTTTCCAGGCATGAAAGTTGGGTTAAAATGTTACTATTGAATGGGAAAAAAGTCGGGGTTATCCTAATTCAGATGACGATCGCCATCATGGCGGGATGGCTTTTAACTTCCTTAAATATGCCAGTCGGATGGCTTCTCGGTCCCATGATTGTCGGGATTTTATTAGCCCTAATTTGGCAGAAGTCTACACCTTTACCCAAGTCCTTTAACCTTTTAGGACAGGCGATCGTTGCTTTAACTACTGCTACTAGATTTTCCCCGGAAACTTTGACACTCGGTAAAACCTACGCTTTACCCCTATTAGGTTGTATTGTAGTAACAGGTGCCATGAGTGTCTGTAATGGCTATCTATTATGGCGGTGGGCGAAAATCGATCGCACTACCGGATTTTTAGGTTGCATTCCTGGCGCAGGTCCTAGTTTAGTAGCTATCAGTGAACAAATGGGTGCTGATGCGATCGCCGTCGCCGTCCTCCAATATATCCGCATTCTCCTAGTCGCTTTAATTATCCCCACCCTAGCTAGTTTCTGGTTTGCTTCCCCTGGGGTTCAGGAAATGCCATTAGTCCTCTCTCCCCTATCTACTTCCCTATCGACTCCCCCCCACGCCCCAGCTTTCCTTAACTGGCTAATTCTCTGCGTCTGCGGTGGTTTGGGAGTGTGGCTAGGACCTGTGCTGCGGCTTCCTTCTTCCCTATTTCTCGGCCCTTTTTTGGCGGGATTAATTGGCTTTTGGAGTTTACCTTATACCTTTGAAATGCCACCCCTAGGCTTTACTGCGGGGTTGGTATTAGTGGGACTCGGTACGGGTCTCAAATTTGATGGTAACACCGCCAAAAAGTTAATTAAAGCCGTATTAATTGAGTTAATCTTAGTATTAGTTTTAATTGGAAGCTGTTTAGGAGTTGGATATATATTCCATCTAGTTACTAAAGTTGACACCATGACCGCTATTTTAGGGTCAACCCCCGGCGGCATTACAGCTATGATAGCCACAGTCCTACAACTAGGGGGAGATTCCGGCTTGGTCATGGCTATGCAAATGACCAGAATGCTATTAATCCTGCTAATTGTACCCTGGGTTTTACAGCAGATGATGATTGACAAAAAAGGATAATCGACTATCCACACATATCATGTAGGGGCGGGTTCGCCTATATCCTCCCCTCCTAGGGATAAGATAAATCAACCCGCCCTCTGAGGGTTCGCCTATATCCTCCCCTCCTAGGGAAAAGATAAATCAACCCGCCCTCTGAGGGTTCGCCTATATCCTCCCCTCCTAGGGAT
>NZ_JARPLC010000016.1:22006-31469 GCF_032350395.1 Limnospira sp. PMC 289.06 | reverse complement strand
AGGGTTCGCCTATATCCTCCCCTCCTAGGGATAAGATAAATCAACCCGCCCTCTGAGGGTTCACCTATATCCTCCCCTCCTAGGGATAAGATAAATCAACCCGCCCTCTGAGGGTTCGCCTATATCCTCCCCTCCTAGGGATAAGATAAATCAACCCGCCCTCTGGAGGTTCTCTGAGGGTTCACCTAGGAAATGTAATAGGAAATGTAATTGGTATCGGAATCAACTTCTGTGGTTGAGGGTTCCGTGGGTGTTTCCGTGGGTGTTTCTGTGGGGGAGTCTGTGGGTGTTTCCGTGGGTGTTTCCGTGGGGGAGTCTTGGTAGACTAGCCGCCAAACTAAATAACCACCGGCGATCGCCAAAATCAATAAAGCCAGAATCAATAAAGCCTGTTTCAAGCGGTGGAGACGAGTAGCCCTCTTGTCAACAGAAGTCACAGCTTCTTCTTCCATCAGCGCCCGTGATGCGGCCGTAAATTCCGACTCTAAGGGTAGAGACTCTTGAGTGGTCGCGGTGGGTTCGACCATAACCAGTTTTTGAGGAGAAACCCCAAAATAAGTCAAAACCACCGAAACATTATCCCGACCATTTTGAGTATTAGCCACATCAATCAAATCCCGAACCGCTGATTCTAGGGATTTTTCCCCCCGTAAAACCAAAGGCGCATAGTCCGCCCAAGTTTTCTCAACCCATTGGTTGTCACTGAGTCCATCAGAACACAACAAAAGTAGGCCATCAGACTCAATGATAAACCGTTGGACTGCCGGGCGCAAAAATTCCGCCTCTCGGGTTCCCAAGGCTTGAGTTAAAGCGCCGCCATCCCGCCGTTGTTTAGCATCCCAGTACACAGCACGACCCAGACGCACTTCCCGGATGGTAACATCATCATCAATGGTCAACTGTTGACAAGACTCCGGCGTTATCCAATAGGCGCGACTATCCCCGACATTTACAATATAAAGTTCATGGGCATTGTTAAAATCCAAACTAGAGCCACGTCTAGCGCGTTGTGGGAGTTGTAGTGCCATAACTAGGGTAGTTCCCATGCGCTGCTTAGATGAGCGCTCCTGCTCATCATTTTGGGCGGCAATGACATTATTAACAACTCTGGTAATTTCCTGAAGTTGATGGGCGATCATAACGGGGGAAAGTAGGGTTTCCTGTTGCTCAACTTCCATGATGAAGCTGTGAATCAACGGCTTAATTGATTGGACAGCCAACCCGCTGGCAATTTCGCCACCTTCATGACCGGCTACCCCATCACAAACTAAACTCATGTAGGGGATGAGTCTGTCATTGGGGTAAATATCGGTTTGCTTGAGATCGGTAGCTGTGGGGTAGCAACAATCTTCATTGTGCGATCGCATCATACCCACATCTGTTTGACCTGCTACTGCTATATGTAAGGGCAACTCAGATGCTTGTTCTAATAAGATCTGGTTAAGTTGAGTGGCGATCGCCTCTATGGCATCCTCTGGGCTATGGCGTAGGACTTGCACAATATCCTGTAAAGGCTGGCGGACTCTCTCATGGGCGGTCTCAATCAAAACTGACCAAGACTCAGCCAGATCTCGCAGGGTTGGTTGTATCTTACCTTGATGTAACTCCCGCAATCGTACCCGCCAGCCATGTACTCGCAGGTTATGCTTAATTAGTAAACTATAGGTAGCTCCCTGTTCACACAGAGGAATCCACAATTGTAGAATCTGCCATAGCCAGTAAACTTGACGCACTGCAGTGGCTTCCGGCCATGCTTCTACCAACGACGGGTATAAACTGCCGCGATCATCAACCGGGATATTATCCAGAAGCACAATATCAACCATATCCTCAGCAGTGAAGTTGTAAACCCCATAGACGCTGGGAATATGCAGGTGGTAAGGATACAGATACAAATAGGATACGATCGCATCCGATAAGCGATCGGGAAGTACCGGAGGCACTCCTGGCTTAGTATCCAACCAAATTTGGGGGGCCGTCACATAGTAGCGGTTGCCAACTATTTGTCCGGGTTGCATGGACTGAGCCGCAGAACCCACCGCCCACAAATAGCGATAGGTTAGGGGTGTCTCACAGGTAGCACAGATTTCCTCTCCCAAGACATTACTTGGTTTCGGACAGACTGGGTTGGTGCAGTAGATCGGGGGTGGTGATGAACTGCTGATTTGCAATAGTTTATGTAAAGACACTCTGAAGATATGTTGCCGATAGGACTAAACCAGGAACATGAAAGATAAAATGATTGTAGCTCCTGTTGATCATAGCAATCCATTAATTATCAAATTTGCGCGCATCAACTCCAGAGCCCTAAATTCCCGGGAGGCTTGTTGAATCGATGTTTGCCAATCCTACACTCGTTTGGTTGCTGGCTGGGGCCGTGTTATGTTTGATGGAGTTATTTCTTCCTACGGCCTTTGTCGAGTTTATGATGGGCGTGAGCGCCTTGGTAGTAGCCGCGATCTCTTTGATCTTGCCTAATGTTCCTATACAGATAGCTCTCTGGATGATATTATCTGTCGCATCTATAATGGTAGTGCGCCGTTTATTACCAAACCGTCGGGTGGCTATCCTGGAAGAAGCAACGGAGGCTGAAACTTTGACCGAAATTTTGCCGGGACAAACTGGACGGGTAATTTATGATGGTATTTCTTGGCGGGCACGTTCTGAGGGAGAATATGCGATCGCCCCTCGACAAAAAGTCCTGGTTGTCAATCGAGAAGGAAATACCTTAGTTGTCGTTCCTGAAAAGTTAATCAATTCCTAACTACTTGCTCCGAATTTAACATCAGAGGAAAATCAACCATGGAACAGCTATTCTTGATCATTATTTTACTCTTCGGTGGCTCCACACTGGCAGGTTCTGTCAAAATTATCAATCAGGGCGATAAAGCCTTAGTCGAAAGCCTCGGTAAGTACAATGGCCGTACCTTGGATCCTGGTTTAAACTTTCTTGTACCTTTCTATCATCGCGTGGCTTATAAGGAAACTGTCCGGGAACAAGTCCTTGATATTCCTCCCCAAAAATGTATTACCCGCGATAATGTTTCCATTAGCGTTGATGCTGTGGTTTATTGGCGGATTATGGATTTGGAAAAAGCCTGCTATAAGGTTAATAACCTACAGGCTGCTATGGAAAATATGGTGCGAACCCAGATCCGTTCCGAAATGGGAAAGCTCGAACTTGATCAAACTTTTACCGCCCGCACAGAGGTTAATGAAATGCTATTGCGGGAATTGGATATCGCTACTGACCCCTGGGGTGTGAAAGTTACACGGGTCGAATTACGCGATATTTGCCCTACTAAGGCGGTAATGGATGCTATGGAGTTGCAGATGTCTGCAGAACGACAAAAACGGGCTTCTATTCTGGCTTCCGAAGGAGAACGAGAATCTGCTGTTAACTCTGCTAAGGGTCGGGCTGAGGCGCAAGTATTAGCTGCTGAAGCTCAACAAAAGGCTGTGGTACTCGAGGCGCAAGCACAACGTCAATCTCAGGTTCTCAAAGCCCATGCTACGGCGGAAGCTATCCAAATTCTAACTAAGACTCTCCAAAGTGACCCGGAAGCCCGCGAAGCCTTGCAATATCTGTTAGCCCAAAACTATATTGAGATGGGAGCTACTATCGGTAATAGTGATAGCAGCAAGGTGATGTTTATGGACCCGCGATCTATCCCCGCCACTCTCGAAGGTATGAAATCTCTCATTTCTGATACCCCTAGTTCTTAATTCACTGATCGCAATCGACGATTCATATATGCACAAAATGTCGTTTTTGTCAAGACCCCTAAAAATGGCGATCGCCTTAGTCCCCCAAAACTCGTGCATCGTGAATTGTTAATTTTGGTCGGAAAATAATCCTAACCCCGACAGAATCGGGGTTTTGGGCTCTGTTTTTGCGTCAAGACACAATAACCCCTTGGGAGCGATTTCTCCAATGGTACCATAACCCCCATAATCTCGTCAACTATTTGCGAGGGATTTTCAATTAAATTGTATTAATTCTTAACAATATTTTGAAATTCAAATCTATTTAGTCGTATCAATCAGCAAAAATTATATTTTGTGGTATTTGAGGACAAGGGATAATGGATAATTGATAATGGATAATTGATAAACAATTTTAGTAAATAGATGAATTCTGAATCTTGTATTTTTCTCGCAGGTGCGAGTCGGGGTGTAGGTCGGGAAATTGCCAATTGTCTGAGTGGAGGAGAAGTGAAGGTTAGGGCATTATTGCGATCGCCTGCCAGCGGACCAGAACTAGAAAGAATGGGCATTGAAATTGTGATGGGAGATGCTCTAGATCTGGCGGCGGTTGAACAGGCGGTGGCAGATAGGCCGGCTATTTCTGCCATGATTAGCACCATTGGCGGTTTACCGAAAGATGGTCAAAGGGCTGATTATTTGGGGAATCGTAACCTGATTGATGCGGCGGTGAAAGCTGGTGTGGGAAAATTCATTTTAATTTCCTCCATTGGTAGCGGTCAAAGTGCTGTAGCTCTCCCTCCCCAGGCGATGGAAACCCTGAAATCAGTCTTGATCGAAAAGGAAAAAGCCGAGGAACATCTGATTAATAGTGGACTGACCTATACTATTATCCGTCCGGGAGGGTTAAAGTCCGAACCAGCTACCGGAAATGGTGTGCTAACGGAGGATTACCGAGTGGCGGGAACTATCCACCGCGCTGATGTGGCGGCTTTGGCTTGCGCTTGCTTGCACTCGGATCAGGCTAATAATAAAATTCTCTCAGCTATCGATCGCCAAATGGCCTATGGTCAAACAGATTTTGAGGTTTTGGATATATAATTATCCCTGAAAATCAACAAATCTTAACTTGTTTGAGGGTTGGGGACTGCATATTAGGATCGCCATCGTTCAACGGTAGACGAATCCAAAATGTAGTTCCTACTCCGGCCGCTGATTCAAAGCTAATCGCGCCGCCATGAGCTTCGACAATAGATTTGGCGATCGCTGTTCCCAAACCCGTTCCCCCCTGTTTTCCATAGGTGACAAAGGCATCAAACAGGTGTTCTTGAATAGCTTTGGGGATACCCGGTCCGTCATCTTTAACCATAATCAGCCCCCAATTATCTTGAGTAGTAGCAGTGATGATAATCTTTCCCTGTGAATTAGGGAAGGCTTCTACAGCATTGCTGACCAGGTTTTGTAGGACCCGTATAATCTTGTTAAGGTCAGCTAGGACGTAGATTTCCTCCGGAATATCAAGGACCAATTCTACATCAGAGGAGTGTAAATAGACTCGGTTTAACTTTTCAAACTGCTGTATAATCTCCCCTATCGACACTGACTTTAAGACCAGGCTAGTGCTTCCCCGGCTAAATTCTAGGACTTCTTCAGCCATTCCTAACATTCGTTGAATTTGCATAGAAATTAGATCGCACCATTCCTCGGTTTCTTCGTCCGGGTGTAGTTCCCTAATCATGGAACTCGAAAGCTGAATACCTGTGAAAGGGCTGCGAAAATCGTGTACAATGGTGTTGACCATTTCCCCCAATAGTTCCATTTTCTGCTTGTGAATCATTTGGTTGACATACTCGTTGGTGGTGTTTCGCAGTTGTTGGGTAATATAGCCGAATAGCTTGAGGACTACTTGACCCTTTGCGTCTTGGAGAATGGTCATCAGGTGATCCTGTGAGATTTTCGCTAGGGTAGCTCCCCCTGGTGTAGCGATCGCTCTCGCACTGCGTGGCTGTCCGTCTAATACCCCAAATTCACCAAAAAAGCTATTGGGTCTAGCCACTGTTACCACTTGATAGCGATCGCCTCCTGTGGACTTACTAAACTCTACTTCCCCGGTTAGCACCAAATATAAGTAGTCGGGAACTTCGCCTTCTTCAAAAATTAGGCTTCCTTCTGGGTAGTATTCGACAAGCGCCAACTGACAAAGTTTATTCGCCTGTTCTGGCTCAAAATAGCTGATAAACTGATGGGATACTAAATCCATGAGTGTATACCTGATCTGCCATTGATATAATGATATGGTTATCCATTTTGATATACTAAAACAATTTATGCACTTTTCGTCAATCCTGTTTTAGTCGTTACCCATCTGGGTTAGGCTTTTCTCTGAATTAATTATGACATAGTTTGCAGGTGATCAAGTCTTAATTACTATTAATATTTGTTAACTGTTGTGACTCTAGTTCCCTGATTTGATTGTAAATATCCTGGGATTTGTGGCTGATAATTGTGCGGGTATTTTCCGATAATTCTTGTGTGGATGAGTTGATTTGACCGCGCCGAAAGAAGTTTTGATATCCGCCGTTTTCAGCAAATCCTAGAGTTTGGCTATCTCCCCGCTGACTGAGAGTTTGAACTTGCCGAAATTGTTGATTATTGACGGCAATTTGAGCCTGAGCTTCTGTGATATCTAAATCCAGAAAATTGCAGACATTTTTGAGCGATTCAACTGGGTTAATATTCAGGGATTCATAGCTGACCAAGAAAAGGCGATCGCTGCCAGTTTTAGCAGCTTCTAAATAACCGTTAATATGACCACACCATTGATTGATTAAATTCTGACAAAACCCATCTATCCCGGAGTTATTTTCCCGAAACCTAGGCGACCTTAATTGATAGTGATAGTAGGAACAAAGACAATCAGCCGGATGTCTAAATAGGTAGATAATTCGATAATCGGAAATGAGAGCTAATGGTTCATGGGTTTTGATAATCCGAAACGGAATTTTAATCCGAGGGTTGCGATACCAGTCTTCAATATCCACCTTATAAACATCTGGGATCACATTCCCTCCTGGTTGTGTTTTTTCCCCCCCCAAATGTTGAATCACATCACTAAGTAACAATCGCATCCACGTATTACCAGAACGTGGATAGGAGGCTAGAAATACATCTGTTGGTCGAAAATACCATTGATTTACCTTGTACTTATATGCTGAGGAAAACATGATATCTGATTAGATAGATTGACCGATGTAACCGATAGGCTTTGAGGTTTCATGTGTTACGTTTAGGATATTACCGCCACACCCAAAACCTCAGACCTATAGGAATTTTTTTGCCACTTATTTATGTCGAATATATTCGTAAATCGACAAATACTGAGTAGCTGGATTTGACCAGGAGTAGTCATATTCCATCCCTTGAATTGCCAAATTTTGAAACTTTTTGGGATAGTGATACCACAAGCCTATCGCTCTATCTAAAGCCGATTCTAGCGCCTGACTATCAGTTTGGAAAAATACATAACCATTGCGTTTTTCTGGTTCATGATAGTTGTCATAGTCCCGGTCAAAGACTGTATTGAGTAACCCGCCAACTCCCCGCACCACTGGAACAGCTCCATATTGCAAGCCAATCATCTGAGTTAAGCCACAAGGTTCATAATTGCTGGGAACAATAATAAGATCAGCCCCGGCATAAATGAGATGGGAAAGTTCTTCATTAAAACCAATTTCGATATGGCAATCAGGGTTATTATTTAGATGATTTTTTTCATGCAAAAACCAGTTGTTAATTGCGGTTTCCGTTGCCGAACCTAACAACACAAATTGAGCTTGGCGATAGAGGGCATAATAAATAGCATGGTGGACGAGATGAACGCCTTTTTGTTGGTCTAAACGCCCCACATAAGCAATTAAAGGTTTATCCCCGTGACCCAGCCATAATTGCTCTCGGAGTGCTTGTTTGTTTTTGGCTTTTTCCGTAAAGGTATCAGCATCATAATGATGGGGAATATAGCGATCGGCTTGGGGGTTCCATACTTCATAGTCAATGCCATTGAGTACCCCACCAAATTTATGTTGATGTTCATGAATGGTATGGCCTAAACCATAGCCAAAATCACCATAGTGTGCTTCCCAAGCATGGTGGGGGGAAACTGTGGTGATAAAATTGGAATAGACGATTCCGCCTTTCATCAAATTTAGAGCAAAGGGATTAAAGGGATCTTGAAGGCGATCGTCAGCGAAATAGTAAGATTCCTTATTCAGACCTGTCGCCCATAAAACATCACATCCCGAAATGCCCTGATGTTTAAAGTTATGAATGGTATAACAAACCCGTTGATATTCCATGCCATGATACTTATAAATCTCGAACAGTAGCACCGGAACTAGGCCAGTTTGCCAGTCATGGCAGTGGATCACATCAGGTCGTTTGTTCGTCAGCAACAGAAACTCTAAGGCCGCCTTACTGAAGAAGGCAAACCGCATATTGTCATCGTTGCAACCGTAGTAGCAGCTCCGATTGAAAAATAAGTCCTCGGAATGGGGGTCTATGAAAAAGCATAATCTGCCATAAACCCAGCCACAGTAGACATCGCAGTATATAGCCGCACCATACCAAGGGACAACTAAATCTCGATAGGCTTCATGTAGCCCCCAAATATGGTCATAACGCATACAATCATATTTGGGTAGAATTATCTCTACTGTATGGCCCCGCAGTTCCAACTCTCGGCTGAGTCCGTAGACTACATCACCCAAACCTCCCGCCTTGATTACAGGGGCGCACTCAGAGGCAATCTGTACAATGTACATCTTCACTCCTCTTGTAACAAAAGTTTATGTTCTATGTTTCCTATTGAATCAGGAAAAAGCACCGATCGCTCACCAATGTAATTTATGACTCCTATTTTCTCTGGTTCTAGGAGCATAGAGCAATTGAGGGTCTCAAAGAAATTATTTCCAGGATCAACGGCAAAATGGCTATTATCAATGAACTTTGATAGATTTGGTGCGCTTGCCCAAGACTTGATGTATAGTCTGAGAGTACAATATCCCCAAATTCAAAAACCAGTTCTGTTCTCAAAGACATTCCCCAAGGGAATTGTCCTTTTAACCAGGTTGGGTGATAGATTAGAGAGCCTGTGTCCCTCCAGATACTGCTGGCAGATTCTGAGGATGATCCTGGGATCGCTTGAATATCAGGTAGGTGGCTAAATGGTCCAGTCTGTTAACAACCTTAGTGAGTTAAACTTCCGTTTAGGAGGAACCATGGCTAAGAATGGTCTGTATGGGTATATAGGGGTTGTAGTTTCCTTTGGGATTTTGATTGGTCAACTTCCCGCAGAAGCGCAACCGCCAACTGTGTTGAGCGCTTCTCATATCATCTCTCGTTACCGAAGTATGGTTGAGGAGTCCGAACAACCTGAGCTACATAAACGTATGTTGTTGCTTTCTGCTCAAAATGATTTGAAGTCTATTGTTGAAGATGTCGGAGATACCTGTCAAGCCTTGGCTTCTGGGGGGTTAACTTGGCGGCAACGTCAGGCTATTCAGGAAGAGTCTCTTCGTCAAGATCTGACTTTGGACCCCCAAATGCGCGAAATTTTACGCGCTGATCAAAGTATTCGCAATAATTTGGTTAAGCAGATGTGTCCACAATACATTCGTTAATCGTCAGTAGCAACCGATAAAAGCTGCGTCAGTTAAACTTGGGGGACTCGTTTCTATTTACCGGGTCTGACGTACCCGAGGGG
>NZ_JARPLC010000016.1:0-21997 GCF_032350395.1 Limnospira sp. PMC 289.06 | reverse complement strand
AGGTGCGTCAGTTTCCATTATCCAGTCTGACATAGACCAGAGGTGCGTCAGTTTCCATTATCCAGTCTGACATAGACCAGAGGTGCGTCAGTTTCAAGTTATCGGGTTATGGTTGCTATTTACCGGGTCTGACGCACCCTACAAGGTATGTTCAAGGTACGTTAGAGGTCGCCTACCGAGTGCGTCAGTGTCCAATTATCGAGTTATTATTGGAATTTATGGAGGTCTGACGCAACCGGCGAGTACGATGATGCAAAAATTGCGGAATTTAAACCAAAAATCAGACTGGATTAATGCCTCGGTATGGAAGGATATAGAACAGGAAATGTTATTGCTATTAAATCCGGTTAATAGCAGTTCGACTTTATTTGATGTTCACTGCTTCCAATTGATTCTGTGCTATCTATTTCGAGATTATGAATCGGCTTTACAGGCGGCTGAGTTAGTTGGTAATTATATTGATGATAGTTTAAGTATTTTTAACCGGGGAGAATATTTGTTTTATTATTCCCTAACTTTGGTGGCAAAGGCGGAAACTCTGTCGGGGTCAAAGCGGGATGCTATTTTAGAGAAAATCCGCACAAATCAGGGCTTAATGTCATCCTGGAATCATCATATTTATGGGAGTTTTAAACATCGGTATATTTTGGTGGAGGCGGAGTTAGAACGCCTCTCAAATCAGATATTATCAGCACTGCAAAAGTACGAACAAGCGGTTTCTGAGGTGATTACAAATGGTGCGATTCACGAAATAGCGATCGCCTATGAATTGGCAGCAGAATTTTATAAACAACAAAATTTAGAGCGATTTTTTGTGATTTATATAAAGGCGGCTCATGGTACTTATAGCCGCTGGGAAGCTACCGCAAAAGTTAAAGATATTAAGTATCGATATCCTGATGTTTTTTCTCCCGCCAACTGGTGGAAAAGTTCAGTCTCTCAGAGTCGAGAATACCCAAGCAATGCCCAAATTTTTAATCTTGGTCATGTTCTACAGGCTTATCAAACCTTGTCTGGGGAAACGGTTTTGGCGAGTCTGTTGGCTAAAACCATGAAAATTATTATCGAGAATACAGATGCAGAAATAGGTTATTTGATTTTGCCATGTGACCATAAATCTAGTCAGGAAATCTCTCAAGAATGGATGATTGAAGCTATGGCAGAGATGGATATTGATGAGGTGACTGTTTTGCGGTCAATTCCTCTTAATACACTGTCAGATAAATCTTTTCCTAAGTCTATCATTAACTATGTAGCGCGCACTCATGAATATGTGTTGCTGAATAATGCTTATAACCACCAAATTTTTAGGGATGATGAATATATCAAAAGTCATAAACCTAAGTCGATTTTGGGGATTCCTTTAATTCGTCAAAAACGGCTAATTGGTATTTTTTACCTGGAAAAAAATATGACAAATGGCAGTTTTGAAGATGAACAAATACAAATTGTCAGTTTGCTCTCAGTTCAGGTGGCAATTTCCTTAGAAAATGCTTTGCTTTATCGGACTCTGCAACAGAAAGTCACTGAACAAAATGCAGAACTTTCCCAGACATCCCAACGACTAAAAACGGTGCAAAAACGACTGATTGAAGCTGAAAAAATGGCGACTTTAGGAGGCTTGGTGGCGGGGGTAGCTCATGAAATTAATACTCCGGTGGGTACGGGAATTATGGCGGCTTCGTTTTTGGTGAGTGAAACCAAAAAGTTTTTGAGTCTTTGTCAATTGCAACCGTTAAAGCGATCGGCTTTAAATATGTATCTTGATATAGTATTGGAAAGCAGTAAACTGATTTTGAGTAATCTCCAGCGTTCAGCAGAATTAGTCCAGAGTTTTCAGCAAGTAGCTGTTGACCAAACTTCCCTAGAAAGGCGCACTTTTACCCTCAGACCTTATTTAGAGGAAATTCTATTGAACATTCGTCCTAAACTGAAACAGACCCATCATCGCATTGTCGTTGAGGGGGATGACACCATAGAGGTAGATAGCTATCCTGGCGCTATTTCTCAGGTGATCACGAATTTGGTGATTAATTCTCTGATTCATGCTTACCAACCATCGGAGTCAGGTCAGTTATATTTAAAGATAGCAGAGGTTGGTGATGATCACTTTTTGATTGAATACAGTGATGATGGTTGTGGTATTCTTTCCGAAAACCTGGAGCATATTTTTGACCCTTTTTTTACTACCACTCGTAATCACGGGGGGAATGGCTTGGGTTTACACATTGTGTATAATTTGGTAACTAAAACTTTGAAAGGTACAATTTCTTGTGATAGTCAGGTGGGAGTAGGATCTAAATTTATCATCAACTGTCCGCGCCGTCCTAGCACATGAACAGTGAAGTATTTAATTGATAGGGATCAATAATAAATGTATAATCAAAATCCTTGGGGTGATGTTACTAAAGATGAAGAGATTTTAACGATTATTGAGGATGAGGAGGAAGGTTCTGTCTTATCTCCAATCATTGATGATGTCGATTTGAGAAAACCCTGGAAAATTATGCTGGTGGATGATGATCAAGAAGTGCATCAAGCCACACGAATGGTTTTAAAAACTTTGACTTTTGAACAGAGACCTTTAACTTTTATTTCGGCTTATTCGGCGGGGGAAGCACAAGGGGCGATCGCCGCTAATCCTGACACGGCTGTTTTGTTGTTAGATGTGGTGATGGAAACTAATAATGCGGGTCTGGATTTGGTTAAATATATCCGCAAAAATCTGAATAATTCCTGGGTGAGAATTATCCTTAAAACTGGATATCCGGGGGAAGCACCGGAAGATTCTGTAATTATTGATTATGATATTAATGATTATAAAACTAAGGTAGAAATGACTCAGCAAAAATTAATTACAACTATTATTGCTGCTTTGCGTTCCTATCGAGATATTATGGCATTAGAGGAGAGTCGTAAAGCCTTAAATAAACTTAATCAAAATTTGCAGTATTTAGTCCAAGAACGTACTAAAACCTTGACCGAAAAAAATCAGATATTACAACAAGAAATTGATAAAAGTCGCCGATTAGAACAAGCTCTAATGGAGAGCAATCAAAAGTTTAGGGGGATTTTAGATATTGCGGAAGAGGCGATTATTTCGGTAGGAGAAGACCAACGTATCACTTTATTTAATCAGGGTGCAGAAAGAATTTTTGGCTATACTATTGATGAGGTTATCGGACAACCTCTGAATATTCTTTTGCCGAAAAATATCCACAAAATACATGAAAAACATATCCAAAATTTTGGTCAAAAGGCAATTTTAAATGCTCCGATGAAGGGAAGGCGAGAGGTTGTCGGACAGCGTAAAAATGGGGAAGTTTTTCCGGCAGAGGCTTCTATATCTAGGTTGCAATTATCTGATCAAGTCGTTTATACGGCTATGTTACAAGATATTAGCGATCGCCAAAAAGCTGAACATGAACTTCAGCGCCTTAATCAAGAACTAGAAACCCGAGTTAAACAGAGAACTCAGCAACTACAAAACCAAATTGAACAACAAAAACAAACTGAACAGGCTTTGCGGGAAAGCGAGGAAAAGTTCCGTCAATTTGCTGAGGCAATTTCCGAAGCATTTTTTATAGTTTCTCGCCATGGAGAAGTCCTGTATATTAGTCCGGCTTATGAGCAAATTTGGGGCAGAACTTGTGAGAGTTTATATCAATCTCCTGAGTCTTGGTTTGATTCGATAGATGTGAATTATAGATCGAAAGTAATTAGTGGAATGAAACACCAATTTATGAGGAAAAAAGAATTAGAGTTAGAGTATCCTATTTTTCGCCCAGATGGCGAAAGGCGCTGGATTCGTGCTTGTTCTTTTCCGATTTATGATCAGAACGGAAATATCTACCGCTTTGCTGGTATTGCTGAGGATATTACTGTTCGTAAAGAAGCCGAAGAAGAGTTACAAGCCAGAGAAGTGGCTCTCCGAGAATTATATCAGATTGCTGTGGCTCCTCATCTAAATTTTAATCAGAGGCTAGAATCTTTACTGTCTATGGGGCGACTACAATTTGGCTTAGAAATTGGGATGCTTTCTCATATTCAAGGCGATCGCTATCAGGTGGTAGCGGTACAAACTCCCCCAGGACTGACACCACCCATTGAAAAAGGCGATTTGTTCCCCTTAAAAAATACCTTTTGTGAAGCCACTTTTAACTGTTCGGAAATTGTCTGTATTGCCTCTGCGGCACAGTCAGAATTTAAAAAACATCCAGCTTATCATAACCTAGGACTCCAAGCCTATATTGGTGTTCGGATTGTAGTGGGACAATATGTATATGGAACTATTAACTTTTGTAGTCCCCATCCTCGCCATACTCCCTTTCGCAATAGTGAACGGCAATTATTGCAATTAATTGCCATGTGGATTGGTAATGAAATCGAACGTCAACAGGCTAAAAAAGTTCTGGAACAGGCTTTTCAAAATACTTTACTACAACAACAGATTACGGACGAAATTCGCCAAAGTCTTGACAGCCAACACATTGTTCAAGCTACAGTTAGTTTAGTGGGGGAAGCCTTTCATGTAAATCGCTGTTTAATTCATCGTTATTCGCCGAATTCTAGCCAAAAAATAACTATGGTAGTAGAGTATTTAAGGGGGCAATATGAGTATTTTATGGGGATAGAAATACCCATTAGTAAGAATCGACATCTTGCCATATTATTAAATCAGGATCAGGCTATAGCTTCTGATGATGTCTACAAAGACCCCCTGCTTTTTCCCCATTATGATCTCTGTCGCCAAATTAATTTAAAATCCATGTTAAGTGTTCGGACTTCCTACAAAGGGGAACCGAATGGAGTAATTAGTTTGCAACAGTGCGATAGGTTCCGCCAGTGGACTCACGACGAAATTGAACTAATAGAAGCTATCGCTCAACAAGTAGGAATCGCCTTAGCACAGGCGCAACTTTTGGAGCAGGAAAAATTACATAAACTCGAACTAGAACACAAAAATCAAGCCCTCAAAGAAGCGACACGCCACGCCGAAGCTGCTAACCGGGCTAAGAGTGAATTTTTAGCTAATATGAGTCATGAAATTCGGACTCCCATGAATGCGATTCTAGGATTTTGCGATCTGCTACAGGGTTTGGTGGCGGAACCTCGTCAAAAACAATATGTTAAATCCATTGGGGCTAGTGGTAAAACCTTACTGGCTTTGATTAATGATATTCTGGATTTATCCAAAATTGAAGCCGGAAAAATGGAACTCCATCAGGAGCCTATGGATTTACGGGTTATGCTAGAAGAAATCTACCAAATTTTCTGCCAAAAAGCAGCAGAAAAAAAGGTAGAATTGATTATAGAAATTAATGATGATTTGCCGAAGGCGATTATCTTTGATGAAGTCAGGTTACGACAGATTTTGTTAAATGTGGTGGGAAATGCTCTCAAATTTACTGATAATGGTTCGGTGAAAGTTTCGGTTTTGACTAACAGTAATACTCCGGTAAGTGCGGATAATACGGAACCTACTATGTCCCTATAAATTGCGATCGCTGATACGGGAATTGGTATCGCACCAGAACAACAGGAACGCATTTTTGATAGTTTTATTCAAAGTGAAGGACAAAGTACCCGCAAATATGGTGGTTCAGGACTAGGGTTAGCAATTACTAAACGACTCACCCAAATGCTTGGGGGAACTATCAGCCTGGAAAGTCAACTAGGTAAAGGTAGTAAATTTACCTTAATTTTCCCGCAAGTTACACCCATAGATTGGCAACCTGACGATAGAATTGTCGAAATAAATGATGATTTAAATCAAATTCAAAGCAGTAAAATATTAGTGGTTGATGATGTCCAATCTAACTTAGATTTAATTCAGGGATATTTTGTCAATTCCCATCATCATCTGTGGCTGGCACATAATGGCATCGAAGCTATTCAAATAGCGGAACTAGAGAAACCCGATTTAATTATGATGGATTTGCGAATGCCGGAACTAGATGGGGTGGAAGCGACTAAACAATTAAAGGCTAATCCCGCCACTAAGCAGATTCCAATTATTATTTTAACTGCCTCATCTTTAGATCGTGACCACCAAGAATTATCTTCTCTCCAAGATGGTTTTTTGCATAAACCTGTAAGTCGTTCACAGTTAGTTTTAGTGTTAAAACAACTGCTTCCCCTGGATACTGTAAATACTGTTGAATCAGTGGCTGATGATACCTCACCAGTACCCCCGGCTTTTCCGGTTTCCCCAGAGTTCCCCCATGGGTCCATTGATGAATTACTGGAAAAACTCCAGCAACAGGAAGAAATATTTTGGCCAGAACTAGGACAAACTCTCAAAATGAGGGATTTACAGGCATTTTCGGAGCAGTTGGTTCAATGGTCGCAGCAGTATCCCTATCCGGCTTTTGTTGAATATGCTTTAACCCTGAGTTCCCAACTCGAACAATTTGACTGGGACAAAATCCCTGGGACGGTCAGAGCCTTTCCAGACCTGCGACGATCGCTTATAGATATTTATGGTGAATAACTTATGGTGATTATTACTAATTGAACAGGTTGTTACTGTCGTATTTAGTTGTCATTGGTTAACAATTGGTATAGGATCAATGTATAGTCTTGGAATTAATAGCCCAGTGTGTAGTGAATTCTTTTCAACCAGAAAATTTTTTGATTTTGATTGTTGATGATGTCAGCAAAAATTTGCAGGTCGTGGGGGCGATGCTTGATGATGTGGGTTACGCCACAACCTTCGCCACCAGCGGTAAACAGGCGATCGAAAGGGTAAAAACTGCTAATCCTGACTTGATTTTACTTGATTTAATGATGCCGGAAATTAACGGTTTGCAGGTGTGTGAGCATTTGAAGGCTGACCCGCTTTATGCAGAAATTCCGATTATTTTATTGACGGCTAGTAATGAATCTGAACATTTACTTCAGGCTTTTAGTCAAGGGGCGGTTGATTATGTTACTAAACCCTATAAGGCTCCTGAACTACTGGCTCGCGTTAAAACTCATTTAGAGTTAAAATATACTCGCGATGAATTAAAACAAGCCTTAGTTGAATTAGAAAAGTTAGCGACGACAGACGCTTTAACAGGTATTGCTAATCGTCGCCATCTCTTAGTTTTGGGTGAGCGCGAATTTCAACGTACCCACCGCTATAATAACCCCTTTTCTGTGTTAATGATTGATATTGATCATTTTAAGTTAATTAATGATAATTATGGTCATAATATCGGAGATAAAGCCCTCAAAATAATGGCAGCTGTCACGGTAAATGCTTTAAGAAAAGTGGATATTTTTGGCAGGTTTGGAGGGGAAGAATTTGTGGTATTTTTACCGGAAACTAAAGCTGATGAAGCCTTGGTGGTAGCGGAAAGAATTAGAGAGGCGATCGCCACAACTCCCATATACGTTGATGACCAGACTATTCATATAACTGTGAGTATTGGTGTGACTATTTATAACTCATCAGAAATTAGTCTGGATGGCTTACTTATGGAGGCAGATAAAGCACTTTATGACGCCAAAAAATAAGGTCGTAATCAAGTGGTAATTTATCCAAAATTTAACCAACTTGATTAATCCACAGATTTTGACCGTTTACCAATTAGCCAGTAAGTGGTCATATTGCCTTTCCCTTTCACAGAAACAACCCCTCGTTTTTCTAAGATATATTGTTGTTTTAAATGCCAGTATACGGTCTGACTGACTTGGATTTTTCCGGGTTCACCTTGTGACTCCATACGACTAGCAGTATTGACCGCATCTCCCCATAAATCATAGGTAAACTTTTTTAAACCAATAACCCCAGCCACCACCGGACCCATATTAATACCAATACGGATATTCAGTTGGTGGCTAATTTCCCCCTGTTTATGATCATCTGTAGACCCTTCTGCTAACCCAGAGGCTTCAGCAACTGGAAGGCTAACGCAGTGGAATTGTTGGACAACTTGTTGCATTTCTATAGCCATATCAGCGACGGCTTGAGGGTGATCATCACGGGGGTTAGGAATTCCCCCAACCACCATATAAGCATCACCAATAGTTTTAATTTTCTCCAAACCATACTTATCTGTAAGGCGGTCAAAAGCGGAAAAAAGTTGATTAAGTAAATCCACCAATTCTGTGGGTGTTAATTGCGAAGCAAGTTCGGTAAAATTAGTTATATCTGCAAATAAAATAGTCGCCTGTTCAAATCTATCCGCAATACACCTGTGGGTATTTTTTAACTTATCGGCTATGGTTTCCGGCAGAATATTTAACAATAATTCATCGGATTTTTCCTTTTCTTGGCGTAAGGCTTCCTCGGCTTGTTTTTGTTGTGCGATCGCCTCAGAAATTTGATGATACATCTGCATAAATGCGCGAATCACATCCCCCAATTCATCGCGACTTTCCACAGAAGCAGCATAAAAGTGAGGGGGTAACCGATGATTAGCAATAGCTGAACCCGCGTTGATTAAATCCTGTCGTAAATTCAAAATCGGCAAAATCACTAAATAGTTAAGCACCACCATGGTCGCACCAGTGACAAACACAGAAATAATCAAAACCAGTCCCGCAATTCGTACAATAAAATACCAGACTTCCCGATGAATAGGAGAGGCATCATAGCGGAGGATAATGAGATAATCATCTAGGCGGGGAAAAGTATCACAGGTAAGATCATAGCGATCGCCTTCGGGAGTGTTTACATACAGTATTTGTACATCTCTGGCTTCTGGATAAGATAAAGCTGGAGTTTCCCCAAAACTGCCAATTAGTTGTCCGTCGGAACTATAGAGAGACCCTCCCATAATATCAGAGTTCATATAATGTAAATTTTGCAGTTGTTTGAGAAAATCCTCCGGCGTTTGATGGGGGTAAGTTGCTACTATCCAAGCGATTTTTTGAGAGGTTAGGTGCTGCAATTTAGATAACAACTCTTGGCGACGACGATACACTGATGGCACCAAAATAATTAATTCAATCACAACTATGCTAGTGGCAACCCAAAAGGCAATCCGCCTAGATAGGCGCGCATTTAGACATCTAGTAATTCCTATGGGGAGTAGTGATTTCATCGATTTTGGGGTCGTTTATATACTTTAATTTTCGAATATAAATAACTTAGAAAATACTAATACTTATTAGTTATTTATTATAGTTTTTATTGTATTTTATTTATCTTATCAAAAAACTAGATATTATTCTGATAATATGGAGTTAATATTTGCCGGAATTAAGCGGTATTCTTATTAACCTGTCCTCTCATTTATGGAGCGATCGCATATTCACTTAACCTGTCGCCTGGGAAGTCTAAATAACCAGATTTTGCCGCTGATGTAACCATGGGACAAATTGCCTAACTATTTTCGCAGAAGGGGCTAAACTGTGGGCGTGAAAATCAACCATAATCTGGCGGGTAACAGTCTGTTTAGTGGTATGGGGTAGCTGTTTAGACTTCCAGCAACGCCCTGGAGTTGGGTAGCTAACTCCTAATTTTTTGGTATAGTCAGATAACTTGCACTTCATGGATATAATATAGCAAATTTGATTATATCTGAATTATCAGTCAATTTTTATAATACATTTACGATACCCGATCTGCCGGAACTTTAGATACAATAGATCCAGAGAAGAGCATTAAATCTTTCCTAGCCTTTATCAACCAGTATGACAGAACCCAATTTATCCGCACCGCAACAGCCTCATCAGGATATTGATAGCCCCAATGGAAAGAGCCCTAACACCATTACCCTGAGTCCCTCAGCGTCTGAGAATCCAGCCTTATCCTACACCGAACATGGGGAGGTGTTTCACCTAGAAGAGTCCCCCAACAACAAAGGGAAAGGGGAGTTGGAAAATCCCAAACCCAGTAACTTTTTGGCTTCCGTGTTGACCCTGGGGGCGATCGCCGTCATGATTTTAGGGTTAGCGATCGATAACGTCTGGGTCGGCTATCTCAGCGCCGTTGTGGCTATTGCCGCATCACTGTTAATTATTTGGCCGAGTTGGGGTAAAATTTGGACAACCCTAATTCCTCCTATCTGGCGTAGTTTAATCGTCGCTAGTTTCGGGATTTTATCGGCAATTACCGGGCTGTTGATGCTGAGTGGTTCCAACACAGACGCAGCCCGTAATATTGTAATTAACTGGGATGCGATCGGCGCACTGGGGGAATTGATCGGCGCTTTGGGTCAAATTATGATCGCCATTTTAGCCGTATATGTGGCTTGGCGACAATATGTAATCTCCCGGGATTTAACCATTCAGCAAAACCGCATCACCCAACAACAGACCATCGATGCTTATTTTCAGGGGGTCTCTGATTTAGCCTTAGGGGAACAGGGACTATTAGAAGATTGGCCCCAGGAACGGGTAATTGCAGAGGGACGGACCGCCGCCATTATTCGTAGTGTAGACGCAGATGGGAAAGCCAAAATTCTCCGGTTTCTGTCCCAGGCGCGGTTAATTACTCCCCTCAAACGCGATCGCCATTTGGGTCGCCCTATATTAGATGGTAATGGCAGTTATGCTGAAGATAGAGCCGAAGGTATTCGAGTTATTGATTTAGGAGCCATGTTAGCCGGGACGGACTTAAAAAATACCGATCTGCGGCGCACAGACCTGGGAGAAGCGAACCTAGTCCGCGCTAATTTAACTAATTGTGACCTGGTGCGTGCTAATTTATCTCGCGCTATTCTCTATGAAGCCAACCTCACCCATAGTAATCTGCGATCGACTAAATTCTTTTATGGTTCAGTGGAAAACGCCAGTCCCCGGACTCGGACATTAATTCCTGACTACTCTACTGGTGCTAATACTGGGGCTGTCATAGAAAATGCTGATTTTACTGGGGTTTTGAACCTCTCCGAGGAGAATCGTTATTATTGCTGTGCTTGGTCGGGGTCAAAATCTCGAAATACTATTCCCGGCGGCTGTGATGGTATCCCGAATAAATTAGGGCGTTAACATTTTCAGGAGTATAGAATTATGGGCGATCGCCAAATTATTCATCTGGTTAACCGACTGAGTTTAGGCTTAATTAACGGTCAGATTAATCAAATTAAAAATACCGGGATGGCGGGATATATTAACTCACAACTTAACCCCAATTCTTTAGCTATTCCGGCAACTCTCACCCAGGAACTTCAGCCCTTAGATACCCTCCCCTGGCGACCGGGAAAGCTAGTTAGAGAACAAAATCGAGAGGTTAATGAAGCCCAAAAACTGGGGTTAGGACAGCCTCAACTCGCACAAGTTAGGCGGCAATTTCAACAGAGAGTAATTAACCAAATTCGTCGCGCTAGAATGATTCGGGCTTTACATAGTCCCCGCCAATTAGAAGAGGTGATGGTCGATTTTTGGTTTAACCATTTTAATGTATTTGGATTGCAAGGACTGAGTAGAATTTGGATTGGGTCCTATGAAGAACACGCCATTAGACCTCATGTTTGGGGGAAATTCCGCACCCTACTAGGCGCAACCGCTAGGCATCCGGCTATGTTATTCTATTTGGATAATTGGCAAAATACCGCCCCTAATAGTCCCGGTGCAACGGGAAGATTTAAGGGGTTGAATGAGAATTATGCGCGGGAATTGTTGGAGTTGCACACCTTGGGAGTTGAGGGGGGATATACACAAAATGACGTGATGGAATTAGCCCGAATTTTGACAGGTTGGGGATTGCCAAAACCAAGCGATCGCCCCCGCAATCAGGAGGGATTTTATTTTGATGAAACTCGCCATGATTTTAATGATAAAATCCTCTTGGGTAGAACTATTAAAGGCAGAGGTATCGAGGAGGTTGAGGAAGCATTAGATATCTTAGCCAGTCACCCCGCCACCGCCAAACATATCGGTTATAAATTAGCCCAAGCATTTGTGGCTGATGAACCCCCATCATCTTTAGTTAAGGCTTTAGGCGATCGCTTTATCGAAACCCAAGGCGATATCACCGAAGTTCTCAAAACCTTATTTAACAGCACCGAGTTTTGGGAGGAAAATCACTACAATAGTAAATTCAAAAACCCCTATCGTTATATAACCTCAGTCATGCGCGCCGTCGGAGAAGTGACTAATTATGACCCCATTAACGGCATTTTAAATCAGTTGGGAATGCCTCTTTATGGCTGTCCTTCTCCTGATGGATATAAAAACACTCAACAGGCTTGGTTAAACCCAGATACCATGGTGCGTCGCAGTAGTTTAGCCGTCCCCTTAGCGGGGGGACTACTCCATAAAGGCAACCCAGTTGATGTCAAGCAGCTAGAGGAAACTTTAGGGGTTTTGTTATCTGCCCAAACTCGCCAAATTTTAGCAGAAAGTCCCCCCAATTTACAGGGTGCAATTTTCTTGGGTAGTCCCGAATTTATGCGGTATTAAAAATTAGTTTAATCCCCTGTTAGTCAGGATATCTGGTGATGGGATAGTATCATAATTATCCGGGTTTACCAGTGGCAAAAGTTGGTCAGCAGCCAGAGCAATTTTCCAAGGAAATTCATGGTTATTAAGTTCCTGCCATTTAGCTTTAGAAATATCAGCTTGAAGGTGATAATTTTGGGGGTGATTGGGGGGACTGTTTAACTTAAGATAAAGGCTCATTTGTTTGGGTGATTTTATCGTAAAAACTACCCAGCAAGGAAAGATATTTTTTTCTCCTGGTGGGTTGGTTTCTGACCATAAACTCAGGTTTTCCCCAACCTGATAAGCCCTAATTCCTACATGAGTTAATCCCTGGGGAAGGGGATTTGATAATTCTAAGTTACACCCCCAGTCAAGGCTTTTTATCACCCGTTCCGAAATTCTGACCACCCGTGAAAAGTTTTTGCATCCTGTCAGTTGGGCGGTTGATAAAGTAGGGGGGTGATCAAAAATATCTTGTGTGGAACCAGACGCTTCTACCCGTCCCTGATTAATTACTAATAACCGAGGACAAATACGATAGGCTTCTGAACGGTTATGGGTCACAAATAATGTCACTCCTGGATAGGTTTCTAATATTTGGATAAGTTCCTGTTCCATTTGATATCGAATGTGGCTATCTAGGGCGGAAAAGGGTTCATCTAACAGTAAAATTTCGGGTTCCCCTACTAAAGCCCTGGCTAGGGCGACTCGCTGTTGTTGTCCCCCTGATAGTTGATGAGGATAACGGTTTCCTATCCCCGGAAGTTTCACCCTGATTAATTGTTCCTCAACCTTCCTCTGTATTTGACGATGGGAGAGTTGGTCTGATAAACCAAAGGCGATATTTTCCGCCACAGTTAAATGGGGAAATAGGGCGTAATTTTGAGCCAAAAAACCTATATGGCGATCGCCACTCGGAATATTTATTTTCTGGACAGAATCAAATAGCACCTTCCCGTTTAAAACTATCCTGCCACTGGTGGGAGTATCCACCCCGACAATACATCTTAAAATCATACTTTTTCCCGTACCAGATGCACCCAAAATCCCTAGGGGTTCTTCGGGATAGCCAGCAAATTTTACCTGTAATCCAAAATCCGGAAGTTGTTTATAAATATTGACTTGTAACCCTTTACTTTCCGGCGGATATATGCTAAAATCATCCGGTAGTTTAATCTTGATATGAGGATGATTAACCCCCGGAGATTTGCGAGGCGATCGCTGCCATTTAATCCCCAAATTCGCCAAAGTAATTGCCGATAAAGAAATCGATAAAATCACCCCTGACCATATCCAGGCTTCCTGAATTTCTCCAGCTTGTACCGCCCCATAAATCGCCAAAGGAATAGTTTGAGTAACTCCCGGAATATTGCCAGCCAACATCAGAGTTGCCCCAAACTCTCCCAGTCCCCTAGAAAAAGCCAAAGTCGCCCCCGAAATAATACCAGGAAAAGCCAAAGGAAACGCTACTCGCACAAAAACCTTGAGTTGAGAAGCCCCTAAAATGCGGGCGGCAACTAACAAATTGCTATCTATTTGTTCAAAAGCCCCACAGGAAGTTTTATAGATGAGGGGAAAAGTCACCACAGTAGCCGCAATAATGCCCCCATACCAAGTAAAGACAATATTGATATTGAGGATAGCTAAAACCCCGCTTAATAGGCCTCTATCCCCAAAAAATCGCAGCAAAATAAATCCCACCACTGTCGGGGGCAAAATCAGGGGAGAAATTAAAAGACTTTCAATTAATGATTTCCATTTACCTTGATAACTATACAATTGATAAGCCGCCAAAACTCCCCCTATAAAAGTGATGGCTGTAGCTAGTAGCGAGATTTTTAAGGAAATCCAAATAGGCGATAAATCCGATGGCATTTCGGGGTTATAGATTCAGGGACAGTGACACTATACACTATTGAGACCAACTACACCAACGATTAACTCTCCCTAGGTGGAGTCAATTGATCAGCCAATTAAATGATGACAGTGACTCAAAATGGGTTAATCTGATTCCTGTAGATATTTGCTAAGAACAGGAGATTAGGCTTGGAACGCACATTTCTAGCTATTAAGCCTGATGGTGTTCAACGGGGACTCATCGGCGAGATTATCAAACGCTTTGAAGCCAAAGGCTTTACCCTGGTGGGTTTAAAAATGATGAAAGCCAGCCGCCAACTGGCTGAACAACATTATGATGTCCACAAAGAAAGACCATTTTTCAATGATCTGGTTTCTTTCATCATTTCCGGTCCTCTAGTAGCAATGGTGTGGGAAGGAGAAGGTGTCATCGCCTCTGCTAGGAAGATTATCGGCGCTACTAACCCCCTGAATGCTGAACCGGGAACCCTGCGGGGAGATTTTGGGATTAGTGTTGGTCGCAACTTAATTCACGGGTCAGACGCACCAGAAACAGCCCAAAAAGAAATCGCCCTGTGGTTTAAGGATGAGGAATTGGTAAGCTGGGAGCCTAGCCTCAAGTCCTGGCTGGTAGAATAGCATCAGTTTGGGGACATCAATGGCGATCGCCATCAGTGGTCCCCAGTTTCCCCAAAAACCGTAACATTTTGTTTAAACTTGTTACAAACTCTTCCCAAGCGACCCATATTAGTTCAAATTAGTCAACAATCAAGATCACATTCAGATCCAAGGAGTTTCTTTATTATGTCTCTAACCGATACCCAAGTTTTTGTGGCTTTGGTAATTGCCTTGATCCCCGGTATTTTGGCATTCCGTCTTTCCACCGAACTTTATAAATAGAATCGATCCCTGTCTTTGTTGTCTCTAGGGACAATAACCGGACTTCGACAGAAAAGCGATCGTAATGGAGACAATTGCTGCATAATGCAGTAAATTAGTCTCTATCACTAGGCTTAACTGTCGGGGTCTTTTTATTTATAGTGCTGCGGGTTAAGTTTCGCAGCAAAGGATTGCATAACTCCACAGATGATGCAGGGACGCATCAACCGGGCTACCAGCCTGACAACTTGCCTTCGCATCAGACTCGATGATAAAAATATACTGAGACGACGATCATGTACGCGATTAAACCTTCTACACCACCTCAAAAACCACAGCAGTCTCCCCGTCCCTTGCGTCGTCGTTCTCAAGCCCGAGTCCGACCTCGCACCAATCGAAATCATCGATCGCTCGCATTAGAAACTACGGCGAAAATATTGACAAATTTCACATTATCTGCATTCGCAGTAGCAGCACTGGTCCAAATTGTGCCGAATCAACGCATCGTCCATGATAAATGGCGAGAAATTGAGGCGGAAGTTAATATGACTGAAGCCAGGGTTCAACAACATCAAGAGGAGTTTAGTCGCTATTTTGACCCTCAACAAGCTCAAAATATTATGCAAGAAAATGGCAACCGAATAGACCCCCGCCAGCGTCAAATTGTCTGGTTACACCCTAACCATAGGACCGCAGATAAACCTGAATTATCAGAGTCTCACTATGCGGAATTAGATCAGTAAAGTAGAGACAATTGGTTAACTACCACTGCCAATGAATCGCGCTTATGGAGTTGCGTAGTTCACCTTTCCACTTGATAATTTGCTCAACCTGCCCATTTGCCGTTTTCTGAAAACTGAGGCTGATTTTAGTTCATTAACACCATGGTTTTTGCCCATCTTTTTGGGGGTTAATTTCGATTAACAATCCCCCATCTCCTCCAACCTAGGGGTTGTAGGGTGATGGGGGTTAATCGTCAACCATTAAACTCTGATCTGGCGGTTCACCATTTCATCTGATTTTAGCCTCCGAGATAAGCGGTGATATCCTCGCCACATTCATCAGCCAGATAGCATAAAGCGCGAAAACGTAAACTGACTAATTCTTCATAAACCGGATTGAGTTTGCATAAGGGCGGAATGTGAAAAATAGTGCGATCGCCAAATTTAATATCTCGCTCAAAGGGGCATTGAGTCGGAATTAAACTACATAGCAATCGGGCGGTTTTCGGATTTTTGACTTGTATCTGGTTCAGCCACTGTCGCAGAGGTTGAAGGGGCGAAAATGATGGGTGAAAATGGTGGTGTGAATGATTTTTAACCCAACTAGCAAGGTGCAGACGGGGCATAGTATGGTTTGCCCAATTCATGATTAAATCCCTCAAATAGGAATACAGATGGCGATCGCCACCAGTTAGTATACTTTTTGCTGTACACTGGATCTTCAATCTTGTTGACAACTAATCCGCAATGGTTAGCGATCGCATTTCCTAGCTTGATCAGTCCAACTAGGGCTATTTCAAGCCCCCACTAGAATCGGTACTCCCATTTAGTGGTGGGTTATTGACGGTTAAATATTGCCATTGGCTTTGGATATCCTTCGTTCTCCCATCAATGATCTTGCCTTACATTTTCAGATTTTGGCTATGATTTAGATCACAACTATAAATCAAGTCTATAAACAATATAACTTTTACTGATAATCTAGGTATTGACAAGGAAACTTTTTTGTGAATTAAAGCCCAAGTATGGCGATCTAACCTGGGAAAACTTGGTTGACGATGTTTGGTTCACCGCCGGAGTATCAATTCTGGTAAACTGGCAAGATATCTGAAAGTCAAAAAAGCCCTGTCTAACCGGGGTGGGTAAAGTCAAAATCAAGCCACGGTGAGGAAAGAGACGTTGCTGAACACAGATGAACAGTTAAACCAGCAGCCTGCGCCTGTAACTACCCCTGCTGAAACATCTCAGACATCCACTGGTGAGGGTGATTCTGTTGGGGTGGAACAAGATCAAGCCGGGAACTGGGGGATATTCAATATATTTAAAGCATTTCGGGAGTATAACCAGGGGAATCGTTTATATAAACGGGAGCGATATGATCAGGCTCTGATACATTATCAGATCGCGGTTAAGTTAAAGCCTGATTCGTGGGCGGCTTGGTTGCGCTTGGGTAATACATTACGAAAGTTGAAACAGTATAAAAAGGCACTGGGGGCCTATGATCGGGCTATTAAATTGCGTCCGAGAAATTATTGGCCGTGGACGTTTAGAGGTATGACTCTATCGAAGTTAGAACGCTATGAAGAAGCGATCGCCTCTTTTGACAAGGCTTTAACTATGGAACCCAATAACTTTGAAGCCTGGTATGAGAGGGGTTTGGCTTTGGAAGCATCCCTACAATTTGAGGCTGCTGCGGCTTCCTATAAACGGGCGATCGAAATTAAACCAAATATTTCGGCTCTATGGTATCACCAGGGTAGTGCTTTGATGAATGACGATCGCTATAGTGAAGCCGTGGCATCATTAGATCGGGCGGTCAAACTGGAACCGGCTAACTATGAAGCCTGGTTTCATCGTGGGGAAATGCTGACTCGTGAGCATCGTTATGTCGATGCGATCGCTTCCTACGATAAAGCCTTAGAACTGCAACCAGCGAGCTTCAAGGCTATTTTTAATCGGGGGATTGCCTTACAAAAATTACATCGCTACAATGATGCGATCGCCTGTTATGACCAAGTGATCCAACTGCAACCCAACGATTACGAAGCCTGGTTTTATAAAGGTATGGCTCTGAAATCGGGGTGGCCGAAAACTGCTTTACTTAGCCTAGATCGGGCTTTGGAAATTAACCCGGAGTCCCCAGCTATTTGGATAGGTCGGGGTCAAACTTTACTGGATTTAAAAGAATATAAATCCGCGATCGCTTCTTTTGACCGCGCTACTCAACTCAATTCTAACTTTCCCGAAGCCTGGTTAGGTCGCGCAGTCGCTTTATTTCAGTTGCGGCGTTACCCAGAAGCCATAATTGCCTGCGATAATGCCCTGCAAGTACAACCAAACTTCCTCGAGGCTTGGAACCAGCGGGGATTGACCTTAGAAAGATTAGGACGCTATGAGGATGCGCTGAAGGCCTACGATAAAGTAATTCAAACTACTGTTTTAACCCTCGAACTAGCAGACCAAGTGGGACTACAGCGAGGTATGGCATTGGAACTACTTAAACGAGATGAAGAAGCAGTCATGGCTTATCGGAAATTGGTTCGCCAAAAACCTGATAACTTTCAAGCCTGGGTGAAACTGGGACAGGTTTTAGCTCGTTTGGGACAATATGTGCAGGCGGTGGATGCTTTTTCTGAGGCGATCGCTATTTGGCCAGACAATTACCAAATTTGGTTAGAACAAGGGGCGATCTTGGAAAAACTCGATCGCTATCAAGATGCGATCGCTGCTTATGACCGACTCATTAAAATCAAACCCGACTACTGGGAAGCCTGGGTCAGACGCGGCCAAGCCTTCGAGCAAATTGCCCTATATCAAGAGGCTTTTAATTCCTATGGGATCGCCCTAGAACTCAGCGAACAACCCCAACCATCACCAATTATCGCTCACCGAGAACGAGTCAGGCGGAAACTCGTAGATATGTAACCCCCAACGAGCAACCCCCATGGCCGAAAGTCATGGCTCAGTTGATGTTCAAAAAACCCCGTTTATTCCGAAAATATTCTTTGACAACCTAGAAACAGCATAGAAACCCGGTTTTAAAGAGAGTTCCTAATTCCTTGCACCCATGCCCTATGACCCCCCAGGAAAAAGCCCAACTATATACTAAACTGGCAGTGCTGTTGGAATCTGGTTTGACAGTCTATCAAAGTTTGATAGTAATCGCCAAAAAAAGCAATCCTCGGCTTGGTCGTTACCTGGGGAAAGTGATTAAATCTCTCGGTCGTGGGGAAGATTTATCTGTCGCTTTCAGACGAGCCCCTCGGATATTTGACTGGTGGACTGCTAGTTTGCTGGATATAGCAGCCACCAGCGGCGCACTACCGGAAATGTTGTTACAACTGGCTGAAATTGAAAAACAGCAGACCCACCGACAAAATTTTTATCGTTCTGTGACCATAGCTGCTGCGACTACTGCTTTCAGTCTTCTGTTGCTACTGGCGACTATCTTATACACCCATGAGGCTAACCTAAATGATTGGCTGTTGTGGATGTTTCTAGCCGGCGTTGTCGGGTTTATGGTCTACAAACTTATCCCCAGACTGCCTTTGATCCGTCGTATTCAAACCGCCCGTTCTATGCTATATCTAGCTGAGTTGGAATTGCCCATTAGATGTGGCTTGCCAATTCTCATGGCGATCGAATTGGTGCGCGATCGCATTCCATGTCCGCAGATGAGGGGAACTTTAACCGTAGCCTTGGGACAAATTCCCGCCGGCAAAAATCTCAGCCAATGTCTGCGGGAACGACTCCCGGCGATCGCTATCAATTTGATTCGCACTGGCGAAGAAACCGGACATCTCGATGGTGCCCTGTATAATGTTAAACAATACTATGAACAGGAACTAATGCGATCGCTGCGTCTACTACAGAGGATTCTGATTCCCGTGACTCTCCTATCAGCGGGAGGAGTAGTAGCCATTCTAAGCCTAGAAGCCATGAAATCACTCTTCATTTTGCTACCTAGTTAACCCCTCAAATCCTGGGAACTAGGAACAGATTGGCAAAAATTAATGTTTTCGAGCTTGTGAAATTTGGCAACTACATTTAAGCTGACTATAACCGCAACCGGATCCGAAATTGTGGTGCATAAGGCCTGCCGACTGCTAGTTTATTATTGGGAAATTCTTACCCAAATGCTTGACATTATACCCAACTATTGATACACTCGGAACCGTCAAGGCCTATAGCAGCATAGCTGTTCTGTAGTAGACGTAAAGTGCATCGCCTGTAAATTTTGGCTGACAAAAGGCGATTTGTACATGAGAATAGTCCGCTTTCAACCTAATGTTGAAAGCATTAAGAGACACCTCCACGTCTGCTTTTTAAGATTGTGCAATACTCAGATACTTCCGACTATTGCCCAATTTTTGGGGGTTAAGTGTATCTGTTATGAGAAATGGCAGTTTTCATTCTTTTAAGTGAGGTTTTACATGAAACTACCAAGTGTGAAGAATTTTCGTCCGGGATTGTTTTTCGGAGCGATCGCTGGTGTAATTTTTGCTCAAAGTGGTGCGATCGCCGCCGAGCGAGTGATTCTCACCTATGGACCTTTCCAAGCTCCCATCAACATCAGCGATTTAGAGGCATTTACCAGAGATGGAGTGACCACTAAAACTATTCGCCAGATTGTCGGTGCTTCCGGGATTCAGGCAGACACCCTGCGGGGATTGATGGGATTAGAAATTGGCTTTGACCTAGTACCATTTTCCTGTATGATTTACACTCCCACAGGTCAAGAACTAACTGATGAAATTGGTGCAACTGTACGAACCCATCGGCGAGTTGCTAATGGCAAAGCTATTCGCGCTGGACTGATTAACGCCCTCAGCAACGATGGCAAAATCTCTTTCTTGGAGTTTCTGAAATACTATCCTGTGCCGGGAATGTATGTCGATGTCGCCAATATTCCGGCAACAGTCGCTAAAATGCAGAGCGTAAGTACCGAATTGGGATCTCTGTTTAGACAGGGTTCACAGTTTGGGACTCAGTTCTCCGATGGTACAAGAATTGTCGGTGGCTGTTCTGCTCAACGAGTTGATTTACCAGGTGCTGGTGCTGGTGTTGTACAACCACGGCCCGCACCAACACCCGCGCCACGGCCTGCACCTGCACCAGTGCCACGGCCTGTACCCGCACCAGCGCCGGCACCAGCGCCGGCTCCTGGTCCAATTAGAGGCCTGTGGTAATTTGACTGTTGGTTTAACTCCCCAGGGTGTCAGTCAGACACCCTGCTTTCTGGCTCTGGGTTTTCCACTGCCTCAATATATTGGCTCTCTATTAAAAATGAACCTTTGGTGAATCTAACGCCCCAGTAACCACCAGGACGGCGATCGAGAACTACCCCCACTTCACCTAACTTGATCACGTTCGGAGGCCGTAGAATCGGCATGGGTTCCGCTGTTTTGATATATGGCGGTAGAGCAATCACTCTAACTTGTTGATGAACGGCAAATTCTTTATCTTTTTCCATCAGATCTGGGAATGCTTCCACTGAGCAATCACCCTATTGTAAACGATCGCAGCCATTCTCATTATAGAAATTCGACTGCTATTGGGTAGAATGTCTAACTCTAAACCTTGCAGGATAAACGTCAGTAGGCCCTCCCAACTGTCTAAGTACAGGTAACAGGTTAACGCCCGTAAATCACCAAAAAAAGTCTTGCGGGTCCTAGCAACTTGTACTTATCATCCAGCAACTCCAGCCAGGTATGCAATAGTACCGACAGGATGTTTCGGGTCTTGAGGGTGTTGTTATGCGAACAGCACTGGAGCATGAAAACCTTGTCTCAAGAGAGCAAGGATGAAAGGCGACACGGGTACTTTAGTGCCCGTCAGCCCAAGACCTGATCAACTCTCGAACAACATCGCTGTTTGACTTGACACGCTTACTAGATAAATGCTACACAGATTGAGCGTGGATAAAGGTAACCAACCACTTAAAAAACCTTGTTGCCTCAAGGCGTACACTGAACCTTGACCATTGAATCTATGCGGTTTTGCTGCATTGTTCTAGCTTCCTCCAGGCAGCAGGTAAAAGATTCACAGGAACTAGACAAATCAGTTTTTGAGGTATATTTGCTTTAATCTAAACAGGATTGGCAGAAATGCAACTACGGTAGGGCATACGTGCGAGACGTTTAGGAGTCAAATAAGGCTGCAATGCCTGAAATAACCTC
>NZ_JARPLC010000015.1:55658-62140 GCF_032350395.1 Limnospira sp. PMC 289.06 | reverse complement strand
CAACAGGGATTACAAGAAGGATTACAACAGGGATTACAAGAAGGATTACAACAGGGGGTAACTGAAGGAGAAAAAGCCCTAATTTTCCGGCTGCTAAATAGGAGATTAGGCAGTTTGCCAGAAACGGTCATCGGTCAAATCAATCAGTTACCATTACCCGCATTAGAGGAGTTAGGAGAAGCATTACTAGACTTTTCGGAGATAGATGATTTGGTGGGATGGCTAGTCTCCAACTCGCCATAAATTTCAGGTAATTAGACTCTGGGAAGAACCTGTAGATACGTTTATAAATGTGCCGGGATTATTACCTTTTGCGATACTAGCTCAAACGGGCGATCGCCAAAGGTTATTAGAGCGGGTAGCTGAACAAATTAATGCGATCGCTGACCGGAGAACCCAAAATAACGTGGCAGCATCGACAGCGATTCTGGCAGGTTTGGTATTAGACAAAGTGTTGATTAAACGATTATTGAGGCAAGAAATTATGCAAGAATCAGTAATTTATCAAGACATTTGGGAAGAAGCCCTTGAACGAGGATTACAACAAGGATTACAACAAGGATTACAACAGGGATTACAAGAAGGATTACAAGAAGGATTACAACAGGGATTACAAGAAGGATTACAACAGGGATTACAACAGGGGGCAACCGAAGGAGAAAAATCCCTAATTTTACGGCTGCTAAATAGGAGATTAGGCAGTTTGCCAGAAACGGTCATCGGTCAAATCAATCAGTTACCATTACCCGCATTAGAGGAGTTAGGAGAAGCATTACTAGACTTTTCGGAGATAGATGATTTGCTGGAATGGCTACAAAGCCATCAGCCCGAATAAATATCAACCGGAATTTCCGCCTTGGGGTAATTTACTAATTACCCCAACATGATGGCGATTACTTAGTTTTAGCTTCTAAGTTTTCTAGGCGACTTCGTAGTTCTTGATTTTCCTTTTTCATTTTGTCGAGTTCCTCGCGTAACTGCTTAATAGCCTTGTCTGAACCAAGGTTTTTTTGGACTTTTTGCACAGCCTCTTCCGCCCTGCGCCTGACCCGTCCATCCATGGTGTGTTCTGCTAGGTCATTCAAAATCGCGATCGCCTTGGGAGTTTCCATCTGGCTTAAAGCGGTTACCACAGATATCTGAGTTAAGAAGAAATCTTCTTTAGCTAGTTCTTCAAGCCGTTGAATAATACGTTCAAGATTGATGTTATTTTGACCTGTGGAAATGCGACCTAGACTAGAGATTGCATTTAAACGCAGGGCTTGAGGAACACCATTAGCGGTATATTTCCAAATCAGATTTAAAGCCATTTCTGAAGTTTTCATTTGACTCAAACCCGAAATCGCCCCAGACCGGACTACCTCATTCCAACCAGCCCTTTCTTGTAATACCATTTCTAACAAAGCGATCGCCTCAGCTTCTGTAGGTTCATCCTCCGTGTTTCCCGCCGCTATTTTCGCGATCGCCTGTATAGCACTAGCCTCCACATAATAACTAGGATCACCATTTTCCACCAGAGGTTTAATCGCCTGATAACTTGCAGCCGTGTGAATTTCTGCCAAAGCATTAACCACCGCCCGCCGCACTCGTGGATTTTCATCTTTTAAACCAGCAACCAAGCCATCAAAAGACTGATCAAGTTTAACCTTCACTAACTGTTTAGCTACCTCAACCCGGACTCCCCAGAAAGGTTCAGAAACCATCGCCTCTCCCAAGGCTTTAGCCGATGCCAAATTCCCTTTTTTAGCTAAGGCTTGGGCGGCATAAATCCGGGAAATTGGGTCTGGGTCAAACTGAAGCTGTGCCTTTAACTCAGCTACTGGATAATCTAAAGTCACAGTTTTTAGGAAATTATTACCCACATCAAAACTGATAAAGTTAGGTTTCTCTTCCAAAGGAAAGTAAAAACTCTGTTCGCGATCGCTAACTTGTACAGTCACCGTTTTCAAGTCCACCTCAGTGGATTTCTTTTTGGATTTTCCCTTAGATTTTTTAGTGTAGCCAAAACCTATAGGGATTTTCAAATTAAACAAATTCGCCTCACTGAGTTTCTCACTATCTTTCGCCTGGGTTTGTTTAATAGTCACCTTAGCAATTTTGCTATCATTATCCCAGGAATAGGAAACCTTATATTTAGGGTGTCCACCACGATAGACATATTGATCAAACAGGAACAGCAAATTTCGTCCTGTCGCCTTTTCGATCGCCCTCAATAAATCCACAGTTTCCACAGTTTTATGGGCGTTATCCTGCACAAAAGTATGAATAGCTTTCGCAAATAACTCATCTCCCAATTCTGCCCGAATCATGTGATAAACACAAGCACCTTTTTCATAAAGATGGCGATCATAAAGTTCAATCGCTTCTCGGTAAACGTGAGTTACAATGGGACGACTATAGCGGGAAGAATCCTCAGAAAAATAGCTACGGGCTTCATTTAATCGGTAATAAGCCGCCTCATCGGCACCATATTCATGTTCAGTCCAGAGTACCTCGGAATAAGTAGCCATTCCCTCCTTAATCCAAGCGTGAGACCAATGGGCAATTACCACTAAATCACCAAACCATTGATGGGCGAGTTCATGGACTACCAGGCTTTCTGTATTGCGGTTATCTACGGTAGCGCGTTCG
Source organism: Limnospira sp. PMC 289.06 (assembly GCF_032350395.1). Classification (NCBI taxonomy): domain Bacteria; kingdom Bacillati; phylum Cyanobacteriota; class Cyanophyceae; order Oscillatoriales; family Sirenicapillariaceae; genus Limnospira; species Limnospira sp. PMC 289.06. The sequence goes on along the minus strand of NZ_JARPLC010000015.1, from coordinate 59,509 downwards.
TCCAACAAACAGCGATCGGTTAACAGAGTTGTCGAGGTATTTTCCATACCTCCAAAAATGAAATCCTCAACGCAGACTTGAGCATATTTGGGATAGGGATAATCATAGCCAAAAGTTTGAGATAAAAACTCAATCATAGCTGGGGTTTTACCCAGACTACGTTGAGCATCTTCCTGGCGATTTTTTTCCACATAATAAACCACCGGAATCTGATTATACTCATCTTTTATTTCCGCAAACTTACCCACAGCTAAAGTTATCAAATAACTGGGGTGAACCTGCTTTTGTAACCAATGATAAATTTGGTCATCGCCCTTAGTTTTCGTGGCGATTAATTCACCATTAGCAATAGCCAAAAATTCCTGGGGAACCCGGACTTTAATTTCTGAGGTGGCTAACTGTCCAGGATAGTCAAAGCAGGGAAACCAGAAGCGGGAATCTTCATCTTCTCCTTGAGTCCAAACTTGAATCGGTTTATCAGGATAATCTGAATTGGGTCCGATGAAATACAGACCTCGTTGAGGATGATCAACAGTGTAGTCGATCGCTATTTTCAGAGTTTGATTAACCTCTGTGGGTTGGTTAAGATGAATCTGTAATTGTTGACCATCATGGTCAAAATCTACCTCATGCTTACCAATTTTGACTTGATTAATTTCCATATCTACCGCATCGAGGGTGAGGGTATTAATACCACTGCGGATCGGATTTAGGGTAATAGTACAAGTCCCCTGAAAACTTTGGGCGGGAATATCGAAAACTAGGTCGAGAAAAATATGCTCAACCTGACCAGGGCGATCGGGGTTATAGTGAGGGCGTGCCCCTGGTAACTCGAAGGATTTAGAATCGTTGCTGTCTGAATCGAAATAGGAATACAACATTAATGAATCTATAGATCGGAAGTCTAACATTTGATGGTTTACCTTTTTTGAGATCATGTCAACCGGACTTGATGGGATGACAGACTTATGGAACAATGGGACTCAGCACAACTGTAGTCAGATGGTTGACAAATTACGCAATATGTGATATAGCACCCTGAACTAATTGAAAAAATGTCATCATTGCCCAACAATTAGGCTTGCAGACATTCATCACCCGCCGTAGAATTTCTAGTTTAAGACTACTAAAAAGAGTAATTTGATATGAAGCTGGCAGCCCGTGTAGAACAGGTTCCCCAATCTGTCACCCTAGCGATATCAGCCAAGGCTAAGGCCATGAAAGCCGAGGGACTCGACGTTCTCAACTTCAGCGTTGGTGAACCGGACTTTGACACACCCCAACACATAGTCGCTGCGGCTAAAAAGGCACTCGATGAAGGAAAGACACGGTACGGTCCAGCAGCGGGAGAGCCCAAACTGAGGGAATTAATCGCTCGCAGTCTGACTCAAGAGGTGGGTATTAATTATAGCGCCGAAAATATCATTGTCACCAATGGCGGGAAACATTCCCTGTCCGAGTTGATGATGGCGATCATCGAGGCTGGGGATGAAGTGATTATACCTTCCCCCTACTGGTTAAGCTACCCAGAAATGGTAAAACTGGCTGATGGGACTCCGGTCATTGTGCCCACCGATGCAGCTACCGAGTATAAGATTACCCCAGAATTACTGCGACAAGCGATTACCCCGAAAACTAAACTATTTGTCCTTAACTCGCCCTCAAACCCGACGGGGATGGTTTACACCCCGGATGAACTGAAAGCGTTAGCGCAAGTGGTGGTAGAGTCGGGGATTTTGGTGGTCTCTGATGAGATTTACTCCCAAATTCTCTATGATGGCGCGCAACATCTGAGTATAGCAGCGACTCACCCAGAAGTCCATAAACAGACGCTGATTAGCAGCGGTTTCGCTAAGTCCTTTGCTATGACTGGATGGCGTTTAGGTTATCTGGCTGGGGATAAAACTATTATTGGGGCGATGACCCGGATTCAAAGCCATAGTACCTCTAATGTCTGCACTTTTGCTCAATATGGAGCGATCGCTGCTTTGGAAGGTCCCCTCGACTGTGTAGAAACCATGCGACAAGCCTTTGCTGAACGCCGGAAGGTTATGTATGAACTACTTAACGCTATTCCCGGAATTAGCTGTGTTAAACCCTACGGCGCATTTTATATGTATGTCAATATCGGGAAAATCGGCTTAGGGTCGGTAGACTTCTGCAATGCTTTGTTAGAAGAAAAGCAAATGGCTACAGTTCCTGGCTTGGCTTTTGGAACAGATGATCACATTCGCTTATCCTACGCCACGAGTTTAAAAAATATTGAAACTGGACTCAAGCGCCTAGAAGAATTTGTTGAAGGTAGGCTCTAATTTTATCTAAGTCGCGCTATGGGTGATTTTGAGGCTAATGGTAGAGAATATCAAAGCTGTAGAGTCCTTCGGCTCGCTGATACTCTACCTTAACCTGTGTAGGTTGAGCGGAGGGAGGTCCTTGGTGACACCATTCAATCATTGTCTGGACTTGGGCTTGACTACCCTCAAAAACTGCCTCGACCCGACCATCGGGCAAATTTTTCACCCAGCCGTTGACTCCCTTTTGGGTGGCAACTTGGCGAGTATAATACCTGTAACCGACACCTTGCACCCGTCCAGAGATGAGTAAATGGGCGCGAAGGAGGTCGGGTTTTTCGTGAGTTGTGTTAGACACGATTATAATCTGGTAACGTATTTAGATACTCTGGGGACACACAGCTATTAGAAACTGGTTTGATTAGATGATTGCTCTATAACTTTACCAAAAATTGGGAGATTAGCTATGGATTTGATTAGTTTACTGATTATGTTAATTATTGGCAGTTTGGCTGGGTTAGGGGTTAGCTATACTGTGTTAGAGCGTCGCCTGACCCAGCAGAGAGAAGAATATGAGCGACAAATTCGCCTCTCGGCTGAGGAATTAGAGAAAGCCCATCAAGTCAGGATTCAGGAAATGGTCCAGTCCCTAAGAGATGATTACGATCGCCAACTGCGAGAGATGACAGAAACGCTAAAACAAGAACAGGAAGATGAATTGACAAAAAGCAATGAATCCCTAACTCAATATTATCAGTCCCATATTGAGGAGCTTACCAACCAGGTACAAAGCCGTGAGGAGGAACTTCAAGAAGCTAACCAGCAGTTGAGGGAGTATCAGCAAGAGTTGGGAAATTTGACTGAGGAATTATATAGCCGTGAACGCAAGGTTGAGGAATTGAATGAGTTTTTGAGTGGATATCAGACTCAATTAGAAGAGGTCAATCAAGATCTACAAGCCAGCCAAACTCGCCTTCATGAAATGGGTGAGTCTTTAACAGGCTATGAAACTCAACTTCATGATATGGATCACGAGATTAGCGAAAGTCAAGATCGCACTCAGAAGATGGAAGAATATATCGCGACTTATGATAACCAACTACAACAACTTGAGCAAGACAACTATACTACTAAGGAGGAAATTCGCGAAACTCTCAAAAATATTCAACAGCACAGTGAACAAGAAATTCAGAAGCTACGGGCTGATCTTGAACAAGATCAGGAGACTCAGATTCAAAATGCTATTGATAACCTGGAAGAACAATATAATGATGAAATTCGCGCGGGAACTGAAGAACTGGTGCGAGCTATGCAGTCTCAAACTGAGCAGATGATAAAGTCGCTGCATGAGCGTTTGGAATTTTTGCCTGAGTTGTTGGCAGAAAGTGAAGCGGAAGCAGCTACAGAAGCGGCTACACCAGAAGAGACACTAGAAGAGACGGAAGCGGTGGCGGAAGTGGCGGAAGTGTCGGAAGAGGTAGAAGAATCGGCGATCGCTGATGATGTAATGGTCTCCCAGACACCGACAGAAGCGGCTACACCAGAAGAGACACTAGAAGA
>NZ_JARPLC010000015.1:8470-55649 GCF_032350395.1 Limnospira sp. PMC 289.06 | reverse complement strand
CGGAAGCGGTGGCGGAAGTGGCGGAAGTGTCGGAAGAGGTAGAAGAATCGGCGATGGCTGATGGTTTAATGGCAGTAGGTTCGGTTAAGCCTCCGCTAAATCTGAAAGTTACTGGACATAGCAGGGATGAGAAGGAGGACTTGCTGATAGCGATCGCTAAAATTGGAGAATCGCAAAACCTGGCAGCTATTGCTAACTTGGTTGGCTATACTCGACACGCGGATACAGAAATACGCACTCAATTGGCGGCGACTTTGGGTAGACTAGCAAGCACCCACGGCTTACGTGCAGAAATCCAACAAGCGATTCCTACGCTAACTCAACTGAGCCAAGATAGTAACGCTCAAGTGCGTCAAGAGGCAATTTATGCCTTGGGTATGATTAAAAGCGATCGCGTGATTCCCATACTTAAACAAGGTTTGCGAGACCCCGACCCGTCAGTAGTGCAGGCAGCGAGTATGGCGATGGAGAAATTTAAGTTTTATCACGAAACGGATAAGCAAGCCAAACCGATCGCGTCTGTTTTTCAGAAACCGGAGGATGGCTCGAAAGGTTGATAGTTCCCGATACATGGGAGGTTGACTCAAAGGCTGTACAGACAAGGCTTGCCTTGCCTGTACACTCTCAGAGGGTTAAATTTCTGGAGCATCGGCTATCAAAAGCTCATACTTTTATGGGTGTGATATCGATGATTATCAAGGGATGGCTAGATACACCAGAATGTAGAAGGCAATTTGATGGTAAGCCTAATTAGCTAGAGTTTCTGGCATTAAGGATGAATGGTGATGATTAATTAACCATTCACCATCCTTATAGACATAAACATAGGAAAAGCGGGCTACTTCTTGGGTGGTTTGACCTTGGTCATCTGTAAATGTAAAGGTATAAACCCCCACGTCATGAGCCTTGTTACAACCAAGGGCAATAGTCCGGGTGTTAATCACTCCTTGGGGATTATTTGGCAGAAAGTCCACAAAATAGTCTCTAATGCTTTCATGGTCGGTGCGGGGAGTGTTGGAAACGGTTGGCAGTAATACGGCTGTGGGGCTATAGTTAGCTACTACTTGATCAGGATCTAGGGTAGCTAGGGAAGTATTCCAGCGATCGAACAATGCTGCGATTTCGGCTTCGGTGACTTCGGCGCAGGAAACTCCGGCAGTTTCAGCAGCCTGAGTACAACCTGACATAGTAGCTGCTAAAAAACTAGCGGACAGGGTGGAACACAAAATTTTTTTGATCATGGTTAAATCACCAGATATTCCCGGACAAATAAAGGTTAATGAATAGATGATAACACAAAATTATCTATTGGGAAGAAACTAACTAATTTTTGATCCACAGGGATTTGTCGGCTAATTTTATGTGGTTTTCCTCAAAATAAGCAAACATACCCCAGACCCTAATTTTAGCAAAAGGGTTATTTTTGGGGTAAATGAACATTGGGATAACAAACTGCTCCCAAAAGTTAGTCCCATTAATGCAATAGTGGGAACTTGTGGGAGGGATTGAATCCACAGACAAAAATCAATGGTTTTGATTTTATCATAGATTTGGAGATTGTGGGAAAATTTGATGACTAAGGGGGGGGTTTTGGGGTGATGTGGTGGCGATCGCATGATTCGCATTACTAGCATGATTCGCATGAGTAAGGGTGACTATGGCGGTGTGGGTAGAGAGTTATGCAGCAGAGAGCAGATTTAAATGGAGTCAAGAGGGGGAGGGGTTTGGGAGTGTCTGAGTCGCCCCAAACCAGGGATCAAGGCGGGTGAATGGTGGATCTGATTCATGGTAAGATTAGCGAGCAGAGGGGAGATTTTACCGACAAGGGGAAAAATCCCATGGATATTTTGGCGGCGCTTCTGGCCCTAGGAGTTTAGGCTCGGTATCGTTAGAGCCCAACAGATTAAATCTGTCCCTTTGGGGGTAGATCGCTGTAACCCAAATCGTGAGGTTTGGGAGTCCCCGTCGGTTTGAGGGCGGGTATGATATCAATGTTCACCATTTCTGACACTCAATAACCCGTGGTTGCACAACTATCTAATAATACTTACGAACCCAAAACCCAAGAAATCGCCCAAGAACTTCTAGGGGCGACACAACAGAAAAAACAGTCTCTGTTTGGTAAAATCCAAGACCAGATGCGTTTGGATGACAAAATCCTGGACTGGGCGATGTCTAACCCCGGTTTGCGGGTGCAATTGTTTCATTTTATTGACTGTTTACCGGCGCTGCGTAGTAAACCGGAAATTGCGACTCACCTTCAGGAATACCTAACGGCGGAAGAGGTGGAACTCCCGGACTCGCTGAAAAAGCTGCTTAATTTTGCTAACCCGGACTCTGTAGCTGGGAAAATGGCTGCTACCACAGTAGCTCCGGCGGTAGAAACTCTGGCTCAGAAATATATCGCGGGGGCGGATATTCCGCAAATTATCAAAACTCTGGAAAGGTTGCGTAAAGATAAACTGGGGTTTACTGTAGACCTGCTCGGGGAAGCGGTGATTACGGAAACGGAAGCGGAATCATATCTGAATAGTTACTTGGAATTAATGGAAAAACTGTCGGCGGCGGCGCAGCGCTGGTCAACAGTTCCCCTAATTGATGAAGCGGACGGAAAGGCTATTCCTAGGGTGCAGGTTTCGGTGAAGTTGACGGCTTTTTATTCGCAGTTTGACCCCCTTGATGCTAAGGGAAGTGAGGCGAAGGTAAGCGATCGCATTCGCACCCTATTAAGACGGGCGAAAGAAGTTGGGGCGGCGGTGCATTTTGATATGGAACAATACGCCTATAAGGACCTAACTTTAAGCATCCTCAAAAATCTGTTAATGGAAGAGGAATTCCGCGATCGCACTGATATCGGTGTCACGGTTCAAGCCTACCTACGCGATAGCGCCAAAGACCTAGAAGGCATTATTGAATGGGCAAAATTGCGGGGATATCCGGTGACGGTTAGACTGGTAAAAGGTGCTTATTGGGACCAGGAAACTATCAAGGCGATGCAAAATGACTGGCCGCAACCAGTATTTAATGATAAGGCTGCGACTGATGCTAATTACGAAAGGCTGACCCAATTAATGTTGGAAAATCACGCCTATATTTATTCTGCTATCGGTAGCCATAATGTGCGTTCCCAGGCGAAAGCGATCGCCATAGCGGAAACGCTCAAAGTACCCCAACGCGCCTTTGAGATGCAAGTTCTCTATGGTATGGGAGACCAACTCGCGAAACAATTGGCGGCTAAAGGTTATCGAGTGCGGATGTATTGTCCCTATGGTAAACTACTACCGGGGATGTCTTATCTAATTCGGCGACTGTTAGAAAATACGGCTAATTCTTCTTTTATTCGCCAAAGTTCAGAACAGCGACCTTTAGAAGAACTATTAGCGCCTCCTGTTGGTGATAATGATAGCACAATTCACCAGACTTGGAAACCTGTATTTCCGAATGCGGCGGATAGTGATTATGCGGATGCAATTATTCGCGATCGCGCTTTGGCTGCATTGGAAACTGTGCGATCGCAGTTGGGTAAAACCTACTTACCTTTGATTAATGGTAAATCGGAAAATACAGAGACTTTTGTGGATTCCGTTAACCCGGCTAAACCTACGGAAATAGTCGGCAAAATTGGTTTGGCTAATATTGAACAAGCGGAAAAAGCGATCGCCGCTGCTAAAGCTGCATTTCCTAGCTGGAAAAAGACCCCCGTTAGCCGACGCGCCGCTGTCTTACGAAAGGCGGCAGAATTGCTCGAACAACGTCGCCATGAATTATGTGGCTGGATGGTTTTTGAGGTAGGTAAAGCCTTATCTCAGTGTGATGCGGAAGTGTCGGAAGCCATTGATTTTTGCCGTTTTTATGCGGCGGAAATGGAACGGCTAGACGAGGGTTATATTTATGATACAGCGGGGGAAAGCGATCGCTATTCCTATCAACCTCGTGGTATCTCCTTAGTCATTTCTCCCTGGAATTTCCCCCTAGCTATTCCGGTGGGGATGACTGTCGCTTCCTTAGTCACCGGAAATTGTACCCTGTTAAAACCGGCGGAAACTTCTGCTATTATTGGTGCGAAAATTGCCGAGATTTTGGTGGAAGCTGGGGTTCCTGATGGGGTGTTTCAATTTATCCCTAGTAAGGGCTCAACGGTGGGGGCTCATTTAGTTAAACATCCTGATGTTCAGATGATTACTTTTACAGGTTCTCAGGAAGTCGGTTGTTGGATATATGCAGAGGCGGCGATTTTGCGACCGGGACAAAAACACCTGAAGCGAGTAGTGGCGGAAATGGGTGGCAAAAATGCCATTATTGTTGATGAAAGTGCAGACCTTGATCAAGCGGTGGCGGGAGTTGTTTATTCGGCTTTTGGTTATACGGGTCAAAAATGTTCTGCTTGTTCGCGGGTGGTGGTTTTAGAGCCTGTTTATGATGTGTTTGTGTCGCGGTTGGTGGAGGCGGTGCGATCGCTTAATGTGGGTGATCCGGCTGATCCTAGTACCTTTGTGGGTCCGGTGATTGACCATAACGCCCAAACCAAGATTAAAGAATACATTGAGATAGGTAAACAAGAAGCAGAAATGGCGATCGCCTTAGATACACCAGACACAGGTTATTTTGTCGGTCCGACCGTGTTTGTTAATGTTTCTCCTACTGCGAAAATTGCCCAAGAAGAGATTTTTGGTCCTGTGTTAGCGGTGATGAAAGCCTCAAATTTTGATGAGGCGATGGATATTGCTAACGGGACTAATTATGCTTTGACGGGGGGTTTGTATTCTCGCACCCCCTCTCATATTCAGCAAGCTAAGGCTGATTTTGAAGTGGGAAATCTCTATATTAACCGGGGAATTACCGGGGCGATCGTTTCCCGTCAACCCTTCGGTGGCTTTAAACTCTCTGGTGTGGGTTCCAAGGCGGGGGGACCTGATTATCTCCTGCAATTTTTGGAACCTCGCACTATTACCGAGAACATCCAGCGACAAGGTTTTGCACCTATTCAAGGGGTGGATTAATTACCTTGATAAATGGGGCATTATGCTCCATAATTAAACCATTGGTATGGGTGGTTATATAGCGATTCGGTGGATTGGTGAGGTACTTTTCAAAGCCCCCTTCGACAAGCTCAGGACAAGCCTCTCCCGTATGGGGAGAGGGGTTTGGGGTGTAGACGCGCAGCGGCTTCTCTTTGAGTGGGCTGTACCTTATGGATATGAGAAACGCTATATCAATTATCAATAGAGGGCGGGTTTATTAGTCTTCTCGCCGAGAGATTTAATTGACAGCAGAACCCGCCCCTAGGCGATCGCTTCTAATTTCTGGGCTACCATCCCTTGAGTTAGTAACTCCTGCGCGTGTTTCAGACCTGTTTCTATGTCCGAACAAACTCCCGCACACCACAGATAAAAACCCCCATTCCAAATAGCAGCCTGCATTAATTCTCCCGGTTCCCCCTCCAAGACAGCCTTGATATTATTAATCAGTTCATCTAGGGAATTAAGAGGAACTTCTTTCCCCCCATAACCATAATCATGGGGATGCAATAACAGACGTTCAAAAGTCGAGGTTTCCGGGTTGTCTATACTGGGGCGGTTGATGCCAATAATACAGGTGCGATCGCGGGGTAAATCACAACTGCCTTCTAATCCCTTAACCGTGATAAATTGCCGCTGATTTCGCAATTCTAGAGCGGTTCGGAACATTGATTCCGTGGGAGGGTGAACATAGCCACAGGCGATAGTTGCATCTCCTAAATAGGGAGACCACATTAACTCTAAGGTAGCAATAGGCGGACGTTTCCCAATTTCTCGGCGGGGTCCCACTAGGTTCATAGCTAGGGGAAAATGGGTGGGAAGATGAATAAAGCCTAAACCGGTGGTCTGGAAGATTTCCTGCATTCTAATTAGGCTAATTCCTTCCCAATTTATGCCTAATTTTTGCCAAATTTCATGTAAACAAATCCCCTCTTTGGTCGGCATTCGATCGCCTCCATGCAAAATGGTCGGGACTCCGGCGGCGCTGAGAATTAACCCGGTGAGAATGGTCATGGGAACAGTACGCGATCGCCCATCATAGGGATGAGTTAAAATCATCGGAGGACGCACAGCATTAGTTAAATGGGGTCCTAATTCTGCATAAACATCTAGCATTCCCGCCAATTCTTCTCCCGTGGGTCGCCGAATGCGGTGGGCGATTAAAAAAGCCCCTACCTGTACGGGTGTTGCTTCTTGGTGTAACATCATGCGTAAGGCTTCGGCGGCTTCTTCGCGAGTTAGGGCTGCGCTGGTGTGGGTTCCGCTTCCCACTTTTTTCAGTAATGTTCTAAAGCGATCGCTCATTTAGTTGGTTGGTGTGATATAGTGAACAGAAGAGAAAACCAGTATAATCGAAAGCGGATACTTTGAGGAATTGTTAGCCATTTGATGTTAACCAATTAAGCATTTTATCCCCAGTTCTTCTAACTCCGAGTCTACCTCTGGGGGGATTAATTCATGTACCAATTTCCAGAAATATTCAATGGGGGGAATTTGCAGGCGATCGCGGGTGGTGACAATGGCAACTTCACGAGTCCAATTCAAGTCAGATCCGCCACTATAAAAGGAACCTGATTTACTATTTATAGTCCCTTCAAAAGGTGCGATCGTTCTAATCGCTAAACTGCTATCGTTGACTGCTTCTACTAATGCTGAACGTGGTAACAGAGCAATTACTTCCCCCTGACGCACTACACCCCGAAAAGCATCCAGCGTATTTAACTCTAAAACCGCCTTGAGAGTAGCGCCAGCTTGAGCAAATCTTTCCTGTACTAAACGCCGCATTCCATAACCATCTTTAAATACCACTTGAGGATAGATAATTAACTCGGTCCAAGGTACTTGATTATATCGCGCCAGGGGGTGATTTTTCGCCATTAATACTTGTATCGGTTCTTTATAGAGAATATCCACCAATAAATCGGAACTAGCCGTAAAAGCACGATTATTCATGACAAGTGCCACATCAACCAATCCATCTTTCAGGACTTTTAAAGCGCGATCGCTTCCTAATGATGTTACCCGCAATTGTACATCAGGATAAGCATAGCAAAACTTTTGTAATACTGGGGGGAGATAAGACGCACAAAGGGAGTGAATAGCCGCCACGCATAATTCCGGCTGCTGTCCCGCTAATAATGACGCTAATTCCTGTTGGGCATTTTCCCAAGCCTGACAAATTTTCCGCGCATAGGGCCAAAACCTTTCACCTCCCACCGTCAATTTAGCTTGGTTACTACGGTGAAATAGGGGTAAACCTAGTTCCGTTTCTAGTCCCTGTATCTGGCGACTAATCGTTGATTGCGTCACGTTGCAATTGATTGCTGCTTTTTGAAAACTTCCGGTTTCGGCAACAGATAAAAAGGCTTGAAGTTGCTCTAAACGCATAGAAATTGGGGATTTAATATGGCAACGATAGCATGGGTTTCATCTTAACCAATTTCTCGATATAATTTGGTAAAAATTGCTACAACTGTTGATTCTGTATGGTGTGTTTATGCTGCATTTTCAATACTCGTCCCTAATTAACGCCCCCGTTGATGTGGTTTGGAATTTTCACGCCCGATCTGATATCCTAGAGTTGCTGACCCCGCCTTGGCAACCTGTGGAAATTATCCGCCGGGAAGGGGGTTTAGAGGTGGGGGCTAGATCGGAATTTCTCTTATCTCTTGGTCCGGTTTCGGTGCCATGGGTGGCGGTGCATACTGAGTGCATTCCCCACCAACTGTTTACTGATGAACAGCAACAGGGTCCCATGGCTATTTGGGTACACCGACACCAGTTTTCTGAGGTGAATAATCACACTCGGTTAACTGATGCGATCGCCTTTAGTTTACCAGGTGGCTCCCTGTTTGACAAGGGCTTGAGTTGGTGGGTTTATTCCCGTCTTCAAGATATGTTCCGCTATCGCCACGATATTACTAAAGTTGAGTGTGAAAATTATGCAAAATACGGCTGAATTTACCTGCGCCTATTGTGGCGAAAGTAATGTCACATTTATCGATTTTAGTGCCGGAGGTCAACAGTCTTATATTGAAGATTGCCAGGTTTGTTGTCGCCCGAATCTTCTTTATATCAGCATAGATGAGGATACATTGGATGTCGAAATTTACACCGAATACGACGGTTAAAATCTCCATGATATTTCTTGGATTTTTTCGGCTAAGTCTTGGTGCAATTCTTGATTGTGTTTCCGGTTGGTCTGCACTTCAATAATCGCTGAAGTTTGGGAGGCGATCGCCTGTTGATAATCTCTCACAAATTCCTCCTGTGTTTTGGGGGAGAAATATTTGATATTAAACAATTGGGCAGCATGGTCAAAATTGAGATGGTGCGGAGTGCCAAAATAGTTTTCAAATACATCATTAAATTTAGCAATCGGTAAAAATGAAAATATCCCGCCCCCATTATTATTAATAGCAATAATCCACAGGGGATGATTCAGGGCATTAACCATAGATAAAGAGTTGAGGTCATGGAGAAATGCTAAATCTCCAATTAGCAGAGTTGTGGGAGTATTTAAACCCTGACCAAACCCAGTAGCAGAGGCGATAATTCCATCAATGCCGCTAGTACCTCGGTTGGCTGCTATTCTGACTGAATTTCCCCCATAAATTCCATATTCATTCATATCTCTAATCGGCATACTATTGGCTAAAAATAAGCCAGTGTCGGCGGGGATATGCCGCGAGACCAAATTGGCGATCGCCATTTCATTTAACGATGATTCATTAATTAAATAGGTATCAATCGTTTCGCGAATTTTCGCCGATTTTAGCCATAATTTATCTTGCCAATCTTGGCAAATATTCGGATCTAAAAGAGGGGATAATTCCTCACATAATTGTTCGATATTACTTTCAATGCGATGGGAAACAATATGGGCGGGGTCATGGCGGCTGGGTTCGTCCGCGATCATAATATAGTGACGAGGTGGGTGGATTTCCAAATACTCTAAAAACCGTTTTGATAAAATGCGATCGCCTATTTGTATCACCGTTTCCAGGGGTTTATAACTCTGTCGAATATCCGTCAATAATAGCTGTTTATCAATCTTATTTCCCAGTCTGAAACCTGAACGAATATCAGCAAATACAGGGAATTTCAGCCGTTTCGCCAATTCTGACACTGCCTGTATTTGTGATATAGAGCTTAATCTTCCCAACGCCAAAATACCTGTTTGGCTATTGTTTAAAATCTCCGATATCTCCTTAATATTATCTGCTGTTTGCCTCACCAGGGGAGTGGGGTAATCCGTCCAAGGACTACCACTACTTAGCCAACGCTTCAGAGGGAGAGTATAACCCAATGTAATAGCTGAATTAGTCGGGGCGAGGGGTTCGCGGAACATACAATTAAGGTGAACAGGTCCTTGAGGCGATCGCTGGGCACGATAAACAGCTTGATCAATAGTCGTCAAAACAAACGTCGGCGAAATCTTTTCATCAGGACAGGGAATATCAAATTTCCAACGCACATAATCACCATAAAGATTGACCTGATCAATAGTCTGATTAGCCCCCGTTTTTCGCAATTCTGGCGGGCGGTCAGCCGAGATAATAATCATCGGTAAATTATCCGTAGCCGCCTCAATAATAGCCGGGAAATAGTTGGCAGCAGCCGACCCAGAAGTAGATACCAAAACCGCTGGCTTTCCTGTCGCCCTCCCGTAGCCGATCGCATGAAAAGCCGCGCCCCTTTCGTCAAAAAAAACTCGCCGTTGTGCTTGATAATTACGGGCGATCGCCACAGTTAAAGGAGTCGATCGGGAACCAGGAGATACAATAAAATAACTCACCCCATGGCGAACTAACTCCTCGACAATGAGGTTTCCCCAAAGTATATTAATATTGGCTGCGTCAAACAAATTCAATGGTCAAACCTCAGTAAATTGTCAACGTTATCATAAATCTGCTATCTGGGACAAGTGTTATAGCCAACTGGCGGCAAGTTTGGACACCTGTAGACTAACAAATATAGCCACAGCAGGGAGTTGATGCCACAACCGCCCTTATAATACTTTTATCCTACAGTAGATTTCAAATATCGCTCCCTATAATCTCCTATGCAAAACACTCGTTTAAACCGATTTACTGATGCGATCGCCCAGCAAACCTTGCAATGGTTTCGTAACCCCTGGCGGCGCATCTCTGTATTATTGATTAGCCTATTTTTCGGCTTCTTCCTGGGAGTGGCGATCGCCACCATCGTTGGACAAGTCGGAAGTTGGGATGTCAGCGTCGCATTTATCACCCTGCTAGTCACTGAATGGATTAGTTGGTTATCTTACCGCAAAGTGTCTCGTAGTGAAATCAATTCTTTATGGCTTGACCTCCTCAATAGCATGAAAATTGGCATGACTTATAGTTTATTTTTGCTTGCATTTTTACTGGGTTCTTAGACCGGATTTAATCATGATGGAAATTTTACAATCTTTGGAAACTGATACCGAACCGACACCAGAACAATGGCAACAACTGCTGAGACAAGAATTAAATAATCCCCAGCAAATGGCGGCTTTTGGTATCAATCCAGAACAGCTAGAAACAGCAATTAAACAACGTTATCAATTATGGCGATCGCTCCTTAAACATAACCCAGATTTACCGATTCTCTGGGAACAGCTACCCACATTATGGCACTTTTGGCTACCGTTTGCCATACAATTATCTCAGTTAAAAACCATCCTTAATCGTCCTTTAGTACAGGGAATATTAGGCGGACAGGGAACCGGAAAAACCACCCTATCAACCGTCATTTCTCGGATTCTCAATCTCCTAAATTATCAAGCCATTAGTATTTCTATTGATGATTTATATAAAACTTACGCCGATCGTCAAAGGCTGCGAGAACAAGATCCCCGTTTAATCTGGCGAGGTCCCCCCGGCACCCATGATATTGACATCGGAATTCAACTTCTTGACCAACTCCGAAACCCTACACCCGGAGAAAAAATAATGATTCCCCGGTTTGATAAGTCTCTGTGGAATGGAGAAGGCGATCGCATAGAACCCCAACAGATAGAAGCACCTGATATCATCTTATTTGAGGGCTGGTTTGTGGGATGTCAACCCGTAGAAGACCAGGCGTTTAATCATCCACCCCCCCCTATTATTACTGATAGCGATCGCCAATTTGCGCGACAAATAAATCACCAATTAAAAGAGTATTTACCCCTCTGGGAACGTTTGGATAGATTAATAGTTCTCAACCCCGTTGATTATCGTTTATCCAAACAGTGGCGCGCACAAGCTGAACAGGAGATGAAAGCCTTGGGTAAGTCCGGAATGACCGACACAGAAATCAATCAATTTGTCGAATACTTTTGGAAATCTTTGCATCCCGAATTGTTTATTACTCCTCTGCTAACAGATAGCGATCGTGTTGATTTAGTAGTCGATATTCAGCCAGATCATTCAATCGGTCAAGTTTATCAACCGCCAAAAACTTGACAAATTCCCCATCAATCAGCCATAATTAATCACCGTAAATCCATCCTATGAGGCTAAAAAATAAAACTGGGCGGAATAGATGCTGTGAATTTCCTGCTAGACAAATTTAAATATGTCCTCAACTCACCATAATTAAATATACCATTATTCCCATTAATCATGATTTTAATATTTACAATATATCGGCATTGCTAGGAATAAATATGACCCAGATTATTCTAGGTTTACAGGGTTGGGTTTTAACCCTTACTTATATAGGGTTAGGATTAGGTTATATTCCCGGTTTACGGATGAACCGTGCCACCATAGCTTTAGTAGGTTCAGCCCTGTTAATTGCCATAGGAACCTTAACCCTAGAACAGGCTTGGGATGCCATTGATCCTCATACCATTGTGTTTTTATTAAGCATGATGGTGATTAACGCTTACCTATCCTACTCTGGTTTTTTTAACCTAGCATTAGTTTACCTATTACGATTCATTCATAGTCCCTTGGGATTGCTAGTTTTATTAACATTTGGCACAGGTATATTATCAGCCTTTTTCCTCAATGATACTCTAGCATTAGTTAGCACCCCCCTAACCTTAAAATTAGCCCGATCGCTCAAATTAAATCCTGTCCCGTATTTATTAGCGATCGCCGCCTCCACCAATATCGGTTCCCTCGCCACCCTCAGCGGTAATCCCCAAAATATCCTCGTCGGTTCCTTTTCCGGAATTAGTTATCTACAATTCGCCCAGACCTTAACCCCCGTCGCCATAGTAGGTTTAGGGCTACAAATTGGCCTCTTATGCCTACTTTATCCAGAAGTGCGAATATCACATCCTCTCCCCTCAAATTCCCTCACTCAATCACCATTATACTTACATCGTCCCCTCCTGATTAAAACCATAATTGTCACCACTCTTTTATTAACCGCTTTTATCATCAATCTTCCCCTAGCAGAATCAGCATTTTTAGCCGCCGCCATATTATTGATTACCCGCAGGATTAAACCTCAGCGAGTCTTACAACAAGTAGACTGGTCATTATTAGTAATGTTTTCGGGACTATTTATCCTCACGTACTGTGTGCAATCTTTGCAACTGTTAAATCATCTGTCAACTTGGGTATCCTATCCCCTAGGTTTATTAGTTATTACCGCCTTATTATCCAACATAATTTCTAATGTCCCCACCGTCTTACTCCTACAATCATTTATTCCCCCAGATGCCACCTCAAGCTGGATTCTCCTAGCCGCCTCAGCCACTCTAGCCGGGAATCTCACCCTATTTGGTTCTGTAGCCAATCTAATTACCGTAGAAGCCGCCGCATCTGGAGGCGATCGCCTATCATTTTGGGAACACCTCCGTTTCGGCTTTCCCTTAACAGTCATAACATTAACGATTACTTACATTTGGGTGATCTTTTGACAGTCATCTGTGCTATACTCCAATTGAGCTAAACTGAGTGCATCTTAGTAGCCGCTAATTCAACTAAAATCCTCGGAAATCAACCCCAATTAATAAGTATAAATACTCACCCTATAACCATTGATTGATTGATTGAGATAACTTATGGGATTGACAAGTAATTCTTACCTAAAACCATTGCTTTTTCACTATCCATAATGTGATAATGATTGAAAAAATATCAACCCGATGTTTAGGAGGGTGTATTAATGGATCATTATATAGCTTACGGACTTTTGTTAGCTTTGGTAAACGGCGCTATCTGTATCTCCATCCCCGCGTTAGTATCTTACACAAAGCGCAAAAGCCACCCCCAAGCCACCCCAGATGATGTCGCCGCCACAATCAACCTGAAAGAACTATTGTCTCAGGAAGCCAACTAGGAGAGCTTTTTTGAGTGACAGCCAAAAACCCGGCAATTTCGGGAGATAACCTAGGATTCGCAATGGCTTCTCAGGTTATCCCTGTTGTTTGGTCTGCTGATCGAAAGTCAATCAATCGCAGTAGAGAGTCTCGCGGGTATCGCGTCCTGTTACTGGATTTGTACCGTCCGCCACTTCACAAAGCAGTTGTTGCTGATCTCGACGCAACATGACATCAGTAAAATCAGCCCCAGTAATAATCGCCCCACGGAAATCCGCATTGTAGGCGTAGGCTTCCTCCAGCAAAGCATTAGTGAGATTAGCCCTAACTAACCGCGCCGTGTCTAGGGTAGCAAAACGTAAATCAGCAGACTCTAGGTTAACATCCTGCATTTTCGCCCCAAATAGGCTAACTCCCCGTAGGTCGGTATGACTGAAATTGCTACCCTGTAGGTTAGCAAAATCAAACTCGGAGTCCTTGAGGTCCTGTCCTGAGAAGTCCACACCTATCAGATTGCGTTTTTCGTAGTTTTCCGCGATCGCCGGCGATGTGGTAATAGTAGCTATTAGTCCCCAACCCATCCCTAAAATTAAAGCGATCGCTGCTATACGCGAGAGAATTGTCCTATTGATTATCCTGGGAAACGAGAAACCCATACCTTTTGATCTATCTATCCAAAAATCTATATTGAGTTTACTGTAATGTCGCGTCATATAGGAACATTGGGAGAACAACTCGTCGCACAATGGTTACAACAAACGGGCTGGCAGATTTTATACCATCAATATCATTGTCGTTGGGGAGAAATCGACCTCATTGGTCATCGAGAAACCGCCCTAATTTTTGTAGAAGTCAAAACCCGCAGTCGAGGAAACTGGGACGCAAACGGTGCTTTAGCCATTACTGCGACCAAACAAGCCAAACTGATCCGAACCGCAGAACACTTTTTAAGCGCCCATCCCCATTTCAGTAATCATCCTTGTCGATTCGATGTCGCCCTAGTTAGATGTCAACACCAGAACCCAGCAACAAACAACCCGATCGCAGCATCACCTCAGATTGTGACACCAGGTAAATCCATTCATATAGAAGCCTATCAGCTTACCCTAGAAGACTATATCGAATCAGCCTTTTCCTGAGCGTGCATTAGCGAAACTTCCAGCAAAACAATCAAGTTAAACCTCAGGCTAAAGCCTCTGGACAATAGCCCAGACCCCTAACAAACTGAGTGCGGAATGTTTCAATATCCTCTCGATTTGGGCTACCATGAGAAACCACCGCCACCTGGTAGCGACGCATCACACTCAAGGGAGATTGTCCAGTTTCCAGAGCCCACAAAGCCATCTGAATACGAATGTCCGGTTCATAGGGAATCCCCAATTCGTACATAAAAGCCCTAAAATCACCATGTTGGTGGGGCGTTAAATACTCACTCATCTTAACTTTGATGATCCAGCCGTCAATTTGATGAATCACGGTCATAAACTTGACCGGAAGGTGAGTCTGACCCCTAAGAAAATCAACAACTCTCAGTGTTAAACTCGTGTTGGCAAGGTAGTATAGATATTCCATTCCATTGTTTCTCCCGCGTCTTCCTGTCTCCCCCCACCCGCTTGCAACTCCTAAATGGTTAAGGACTTGTTACCTGCTGCGGTGGTAACCCAATAGTGATCAGGGTATCGGTTACTAGCTTTCGAGTGTCCGGTGTTAGCTGTCAGCCGCAGGCTTTCAGAAAAATTCCTTACCCCCTGTTCCAGTTTTCCTTATCCCCTGTTCTGTATTTCCTATTTTGACAAGGCTATACTTATATCATTGCGGGATATTACCCCTTTTAATAGGGGAAAATTACCCGTTCTGATCTGGGGGATTATACCCAAGTTTACCTCAGAAAGCGCGATTTTAGTGTTGGGAATGACAGAAGTAGTGGACAAATTAGATAGAACTTTGCAGGGGTATGATTATGAATTACCTCCCGATCGCATCGCTCAAAATCCAGTAATCCCTAGGGACTCATCCCGCCTGTTAGTGGTGGATTCGCCCCAGTCCCATCAACACCGTTTATTTCGGGATTTACCAGATTTATTACAACCACAGGATTTACTGATTCTCAATAATACCCGCGTACTCCCCGCCCGTCTCTACGGTCGCAAGAGTCGATCGGCGGCGATCGAGATTTTATTGCTACAGGAGCAAGCCCCAAACTGTTGGTTAGCTTTGGTCAAGCCCGGAAAACGGTTTAAGATAGGCGATCGCCTCGAGTTTCAGTCCAAATCTGGCGGCGAAATACTTTATGCTACCGTTATCGATACTAACCCCAGTACGGGCGGAAGGTTGCTCAAGTTTGAGGTTCCCCAAGGCCAATCTTTGGTTTCTATTTTAGATCAATTTGGCGAAATCCCTTTTCCTCCCTATGTTACTGATTCTCAGGCTTTAGCCGAACAGTATCAAACTATTTATGGCGATCGCCCTGGGGCCGTGGCCGCACCTACAGCCGGGTTACACTTTACAGAAGAACTATTTCAAAGACTCTCTCAGCAACACATTGATCACGCTTTCGTCACCCTTCATGTGGGCTTAGGAACTTTTCGTCCCGTGGAAGTTGAGGATATTACCACCCACCAAATGCACGCCGAATGGGTCGAATTGCCTCCCGAAACCGTCGAGAAAATCAATCAAACCCGCGCCCGTGGTGGTCGCATCATTGCCGTGGGAACTACCGTAGTGCGGACTTTGGAAGGTATAGCAGCCGCCCAAAATTCTGGCGATCGCTCTATTCAACCTTACTGCGGCGAAATTAACCTATTTATTTATCCCGGCTATCGCTGGCGCGTCATTGATGGACTGATTACTAATTTTCACCTACCGCGATCGAGTTTACTGATGTTGGTATCAGCTTTAATTGGTCGTGAAAGACTCATGAAATTATATCAGGATGCCTTAGAACAACCACCCAATGATTTCGGCAACCGATATCGCTTTTACTCTTTTGGTGATGCCATGTTGATTCTGCCAGCAGCCGTTCAAAAATAACCCCAAAGCCGGACATCAACAAAAACTGACATCCGGCTTTTCAACCAACATCCCCGGGTTATTCCTCGTCGCCCTCCTCATCATCTGTCGGATAGACGAAACTTGCAGACCGACCTGTAAGGACCGATTTACCTAGGGATAAGGCTTTTTCGGCTTGGACTCTAGCTTTGCGCTTCCAAGTCGCTTTTCGCATATTCCGCTTGGATTTAGAGGTTCGTTTCTTTGGAACAGCCATGACCAGATTAAACTCAAATTTAACAAGACAAACTCTGATTATATCACATTCGGCGACAATATGGTATCGGCTACACTCAACCCCCAACCCCCAACCCCCAACCCCTCAGCTAAACCCCAACACCCAATTAATTGATAACTATTATGATTGAATGCCCTTAATGACGCGACCTGCAATGATTCCTAGGGAGTTTCCTAGCTGCTTTTTGATCCGCCATTTAGCAAAGTCTTTATCGTATGCTTCTCCCTGAGTTTGATAGGCTTTCCAGGCTTGCAAACTCAATCCTAGACCCCATAATAAAGCGATCGTTAAAGCAAAAGCCATACCCTGGGTAGTCACCAGATTTAATAAAATTAGGAAAGAGTTAACGATCGCATATTTAACAGCATCTTGCCGTAATTTTTGCCGACGTTCCTGATTAAATACCTGTTTTTCGGTTAACTCCACTTTCCGAGTCTGCCATTCTAATTCCGCCGCCTGTAAATTTTCCGAGCTAATTCCCAACTCCATTGCCATTTCCTCCAACTGGGTGCGGGTGAGTTCCCCAGTTTCTTGACTGCGAGCCATAGCAATTTGTAGAATTTCTTGGGCATCTTCTTGTTGGATAGAAGTGGGACTGATGTTTGTATTTAGATTATTTTCCATAGCCAATGTCTTGATAAGTGTTCTGATAACTGCGATTTTAGCAAGTTTTGACTAATTTGAGCAGTCGCCACACTCCCCGATTATCCGAACACCAGAGATATATTCAGTTATACTATAGCTAAAATTACGGTAATTTACATGATCATATCACACATAATCCTGAAAAATTGGCGCAACTTTCGTGCCGTTGAGGTGGACTTATGCGATCGTATATTTATAGTCGGTCCCAACGCCTGCGGTAAGTCCAACTTTCTCGATGCTTTCAGATTTTTAAGGGATTTAGCCAAACCCGGCGGCGGTCTCCAAAAAGCCGTAGGCGATCGAGGTGGAGTTTCTAAAATTCGGAGTCTTTCCGCCCGCCGTTATCCTAATGTAGAAATCGAAATTCACCTATCCCAACCAAATGCCACAGCACCCCTTTGGAAATATGCCATAGGATTTAAACAGAGAAAAGGTGGCAAAAATGAACCAATTATTGCCTATGAAAGAGTCTGGCATCACCACCAACAAATTATCAATCGACCTGATGGAGATGATCAACGAGATGAGTTAAGACTTACCCAAACCTATTTAGAACAAATTAATGCCAATGCCCAATTTCGAGACATTGCCAAATTTTTAGAATCGATTTTATACTTACATATAATTCCCCAATTGGTTCGCCACCCCGAAGCATTTGCTACCCCCGGACTTTTCGAAGATCCCTTTGGCAGAACTTTTTTAGAAAGGGTAGCCAAGACATCAGAAAAAACCCGCAAATCACGACTAAAAAAAATTGAAGAAGCCCTCAAGTTAGCCGTACCCCAGTTAAAAAATTTAACCGATACTAAAGACGAAATGGGTGTCCCTCATTTAGAGGCTATTTATGAACATTGGCGACCCCAAGCCGGAAAACAAAGGGAAGACCAATTTTCTGATGGTACATTAAGACTCATTGGACTACTATGGTCTTTGTTAGAATCCGATTCCTTGTTATTACTAGAAGAACCAGAATTATCATTAAATTCGGGAATTATTAACCAGCTACCTCCCCTAATTTATCGACTACAACGATCCAAAAAACGGCAAGTTATTATTACTACCCATAGTGCCGATTTACTTTCAGACCAGGGTATTGGTGGCCAAGAAGTTATCTTAATGATACCTAAGCCGGAGGGAACCGAAGTTAAAATAGCTTCTAGTGATGACAACATTAGACTGCTATTAGAAGGAGGTTTAACTATAGCAGATGCTGCATTACCTCAGACAGTCCCCCCTCAAATTCAACAACTAAGTTTATTCCAATAAGTTGATATCAATGACAGATATTCCCATTAATTTAGCCTGTGAAGATATCCTGAGTGAGGCTGTGTTAAAAAAAATGATTCAGCATTCTCAACGTCCTTTTTTGATTGGTCATTGTTTTCACAAAAACGGATATGGTTATCTCAAAAAAAACTTGTGCGGATTTAATAATGCAGCCAAAGGAATGGCTTATTTAGTCTTAACTGATTTAGATAAATCTGAATGTCCATTGGCGATTATTAATGAATGGTTAAAATCTCAGCCCAAACATCCTAACCTGCTTTTTAGAGTAGCTGTGAAAGAAGTAGAATCGTGGTGACTGGCTGACCGAGAAGGATTTGCTAAATTTTTAGGTATTTCACCTAATTTGATTACCACGGATGTTGATGATATAGACGACCCGAAACAGTATTTAATCAACCTCTGTCGTAGATGCAGAAAAAAAGCCTTAAAAGATGCCATTGTACCCCCAGCAGAAAGCACTGCCAAAGTCGGTAAAGATTATAATAATCCACTGATTAAGTTTGTACAAGAATCATGGGCAATAGAAGGGGCTAAGGTTAATTCTGCTAGTCTCAGGCGGGCCATGGATGTAATCATAGCCTTTCAGCCTACATGGAATTAATACAGACTGATAACTCGGTTGAGCCAATTT
Organism: Limnospira sp. PMC 289.06; assembly: GCF_032350395.1. Lineage (NCBI taxonomy): Bacteria > Bacillati > Cyanobacteriota > Cyanophyceae > Oscillatoriales > Sirenicapillariaceae > Limnospira > Limnospira sp. PMC 289.06. The sequence goes on along the minus strand of NZ_JARPLC010000015.1, from coordinate 36,516 downwards.
TACCAAAATTTTACATATTTAGAGCAGCACTAGGACAAACCCTACATAATTGTTATGATATAATCATAGTAGATGATCACAGCACCCTCAATCCTTAATCAATTCATATAATTATGTTAAACTCCCATGGCAAAAATCACCCGGAATCGCAGTTTTCCCCCAAAGGTTCTCTGACCAGAAAAACCTTATTTCAGATTACTGTATGTGCAGTTTTAATAGTGACAGGTAGTGCGATCGCTAATTATATGCAAGCGATATCAGCATTGAGAAATCAGAAATTAACGCAACTAGAAGAGTCTGTGGTGGAAAGAGTAGCCAGAGAACAGCAAATCTTTGATTTAGCGGTTGATAATCATGCTATCCTGAAAGCCGAAATTCTGAGGGAATTTGCACAACCATCCCCCGCTAATTTAGAAGAGGAATTTAATAATTTATTCATCCGATACCCGGACGGGGTTATCCGTAACAACCCTGTCAATTTTGATGGTGAACGCCAGGCGGGAGTGTATATTGATAAATCCTTAGAAATCACCCCAGAAATTCGTCGGAAAGTCATTGATTTACAAAGGTTAATCGAATCCTACGGGAGGGCGTGGCATAATCGTTTTGATAGTACCTTCATTATGACCCCGGAGAATATTACAATTGTTTATTGGCCGGAAGTTCCTAATTATGTTAAAGAAGCTGATGCTAACTTTTATATGCCCCAAAAACCAGAGTATTTAGTCGCCACTCCTGAGAATAACCCGGAAAGAAAAACCGTTTGGACTACACCTTATTATGAACCAGTTAGTCAGCTTTGGTTAGTCACGGCTTCAACCCCCGTTGATTATAATGGTCAAACCATAGGAACTCTTGGTCATGACATCACCCTAAATCAGTTAATCGAAAGAACAGTTAATGTGCATATTGAAGGAGGATATAACCTAATTTTTAGAGGGGATGGTCAGTTAATCGCTCATCCCCACTTAATAGATAAAATTCAAGATAGCACTACCACGGTTAAGATCCAAAATTTGCAGGATAGTAACTTAATGAATATATTTAAATTAGTTACAAATGCTCCCCCAAATCAATACATAATACCTAATTATGAAGATAATCAATACCTGGTTTTTCGCCAAATGCCGGGTATTGACTGGTATTTTGTAACTGTTTTTCCTCGGTCAATTTTAATAAAAAAATCCGTAAATTTTGTGTTAGCAAATATCCTGATTGAAGTAATTTTACTATTATCATTAATGCTCCTAGTTTGGGTGGTTTTAAAACGACAAGTATCTGCACCATTGCAACAACTAATTAATGGGACTCAGAAAATTTCGGCAGGTAATTATAATGTGTCTATTCCAGATAATACACAGGATGAACTAGGTTGTTTGGCTCACTCTTTTAACCTCATGGCTGCTGAGATATCTACCAGAAGTCAAGAATTACAAGGAACACTACAAAATCAGAAAATGTTAGTGCATTCAGTCACTATAACTATGAATGAGTTAAACAGTTCAGCTAGGGGTTCCGCTGAACAGGCTTCTAAGGCAGCATTAGCGGCTAAACAGGTATTATATTTGATTAAAGGTTATCGGGAATCTGATGATAATTATTGCCAGGATGGCTTACAAGAAACGGTGAATAAACTTGCCTATAAAATCTCGGATTTAAGTAATAAAATTGTCAAAATTGGCTTAATATCTACTATAGTCAGTAATTTAGCTAATCAAACTAATATATTGGCTTTAAATGCTGCAGTTGAGGCGGTACAAGCTGACCAGAATAGTGGACAAGGATTTAATGTGATCGCCAATGAAATTCGGAAACTGGCTGATCAAAGTAAATCCTCAGCAGCAGAAATTAACAATTTAGTACATGATATTCAAAAAGCGATGAGTTCTACAGTCCGAGTCACAGAGGAAAGTAAAACCGGATTTAATGAGGTGGTTAATGGGATTAACAGTATAGTAGAAAATTCTCAGACTATTTCTCTCAATATTAATCAGCAATCAGTAGCTATTGAACAGGTTTTAGAGATGATGAATGATTTAAATTTAAATTATTAAATTATCCCCATATAAATCGGGTGAAATTTATGGGGAAGTCCAGAGGGTTTAGACCCATGAAAGATAAAATTTTTTTACAGACTTTCCACAAATTTCTTGATGGTTTCCCGATAGCGATCGCCTCCCATTTCTTTGACATGATTGTGATCAGCATCAGGAATCATCAGCAGTTGTTTGGGTTCAGGACAAGCCTGGTATAACTGCTCACTCATACTGGCGGTAACCAACTCATCAGCGGTCCCATGGGTGAATAAAATCGGCATTTTCAATTCCCGAACTTTCGCAAGAGAATCAAATCGTTGATGCAATAACCAATTAATTGGAAAAATCCGATATTGTTTCTTTACCTTGACCATATCGAGGATAGAAGTAAAGGAACTTTCGATAATCAATCCAGCAATTTGGGGGTGTTTCGTAGCCAATTCAATAGCGATCGCACCTCCCAAAGAATGCCCAAATACGACAATTTTATCAGGGGGGATGTTTCGAGAATTAACCAAATAATTAAAAGCTAACTCGGCATCTTCATAAACTCGTTGTTCACAGGGAAAGCGATCGCTACTACAACCATAACCTCGATAATCTATCAAAAACACGGAAAATCCCAGATGATGAAATTGTTTAGCATAGCCTAAATTGCCACCAATATTACTACTGTTCCCATGCAAATCCAAAATCACTATGTCGGAATCGCCAGGAATCCACCAACCATTAATCTGTTCACTTTCTGATGTGGAATCGGGTAATTTTAACCAAACCTCTTGATATAGCATCCCTAACAAATCGGGAGTTTTTTCAATGGTCTTAGATGGGAAAAAAATCAACCGATTTTGAAACAAAAGCAACCCGACACAAATAATGAGATAACTAACTATAGTCAGGACAGTGATAATTAAGATAGCTTTAGGGAACAATGAAATCATAGAATTAAATCTGATGTATATTTTTTCAAATTAATACCGATGCGCCGATCACGACTAGTAGATCTAAGCTAGATCTAGCGTCTTGCATCTTGTCAGACCCTGTTTTAAGATCACTAATAGCAAGTCGAGAGCCAAAACCAGGCCCTTATGGATGAGATAATTCCAACCACCCGACCCCACACTACTGTTATTTTAGCCATGAGTGCTGACGGCAAAATTGCTGATCTGATGCGATCGCCTGCCCGATTTGGCTCTAATGCTGATATCATTCACCTAGAACGACAAATTGCCCAAGCCGACGCTGTACTGTTCGGAAACGGCACTCTCGCCGCCTATGGAACAGTTTTAAGGGTGTCTTCAACGGAATTGTTAGGCGATCGGGAAAAAAACGGAAAACCCCCCCAACCGGTTCAAATAGTCTGTTCCGCATCAGGAAAAATTAACCCAACCCTCAAATTTTTTCAACAGCCTGTTCCCAAGTGGTTACTGACCACATTCTTAGGGGGTCAGCCTTGGAAACGATTTTCCGACCACTTCGACCAAGTGATCGTCGCGGACGACTCCAATGGAGTGATAACCTGGTCAGAAGCGTTACAGCAACTCAGAGACCGGGATATACAAAGACTAGCGGTCTTAGGCGGCGGTCAGCTAGTAGCATCTTTAATGGCCCACCATGCGATCGATGAGTTTCACCTGACCGTCTGTCCCCGAATTTTGGGGGGAACCACATCACCGACTCCCGTGGACGGAGAAGGATTTTTATCTCGCTTCGCACCCCATTTACAATTGTTGAGTGTCCAACAGGTAGATGATGAGGTATTTCTGCACTATCGGGTTAAATCTCCCCATTAAAATCGCTAGAATATCATAGCGCTTTTAATTTTCAGCATGAATACCTTACACTCAAATCAATCACCGTATTCGGTAGCTTGGATTAATCAAATTTCCGAAGTCCCTCAGTCGGAGTGGGATCGACTCGCCCAACCCCTGAAAACTCCGTTTTTTGAATGGGACTGGCTGCATAATTTGGAGGCTTCTGGTAGTGCGACGGGACAGGCGGGTTGGCTACCCAATCATCTGACAGTATGGCGAGATTCTCAATTAGTCGCGGCAGCCCCATTATATCTCAAAGGTCACAGTCGCGGTGAGTTTGTCTTTGACCACCAATGGGCTGATTTGGCTTATCAATTGGGGATTGAATACTATCCTAAAATGTTGGGGATGTCGCCTTTTACGCCAGCAGAAGGCTATCGATTTTTAGTGGATCCCTCTGAGGATGAAGACGAAATTACGGGGTTAATGGTGCATGAAATAGATCGCTTTTGTATTAACCATAAAATTTCTGGCTGCCATTTTCTTTATGTGGATCGTCAATGGCAGTCTACTCTGGACAAACAGGGATTTACCCCTTGGCTACACCATAGTTATATCTGGCAAAATCAAGGATATAATAGTTTTGATGATTACTTGAAAATCTTTAATGCTAATCAACGCCGTAATATCAAACGAGAACGAAAAGCCTTAGACAAAGTGGGTCTACAAATGCGGATTGTGACGGGTGATGATATCCCTAAATCAATGTTTTCCCTGATGTATGATTTTTATGGGAGTACCTGCGATAAATTTGGCTGGTGGGGAAGTAAATATCTGACTCGGAAATTCTTTGAACAGTTACATCATGATTATCGTCACCGGGTGGTTTTTGTGGCGGCATATAATGAATTAGACGATCGCCAACCTATGGGGATGTCATTCTGTTTGACTAAAGGCGATCGCCTATATGGTCGCTATTGGGGAAGTTTACAAGATATCGATTGTTTACACTTTAATGCTTGTTATTATTCCCCTATTGAATGGGGGATTAATCACGGGATTCAATCCTTTGACCCTGGGGCGGGAGGACGACATAAACAGCGTCGCGGTTTTCCAGCCAGACCTAACTACAGTCTCCATCGTTTTTATGATGGTCGTCTCTCTCAAATTCTCCGCAACTATATTCACCGCATTAATGACATGGAAAAACAGGAAATTAACTACCTTAATCAAGATTTACCATTCACCGATAATAGCTTAACTAATTTTTCGGGATAGCCACGAGACCTCCCCCAGACTGGCTGTGGTTGGTCTTAACCCGCCATAGCCTAGTCGTCATAGTTAGTTAGAAAATATCCCCCCACAGATAGATAATAATTCCGACCAAATTTGCTATAATTTAACTGGTGTGCAAATCTATAAACAATAATTATGTCAAATTCCCCCAGATTACAAGGAACTGATCTAGTAAATTGTGCGAAATCCAGTGCCAAACAGGGACTAGAGGAAGCTGCCCGCAATTGTGGATATGGAGAAGATATAGAAGCCTTCCAAAGCAGCTTAAAAAAGGCTTGTCATGATATGGGAATCAAGAACATTGAAACCCTCAGCGATCTAATTACCGATCGCCAAAAAATAGTGCAGCAAGGAGGGGTGGAAATTGCCCCAGACAGTGCCAGTTCCCTATAACTGCTAACTCAACCGGATAAATCCTAAATCCTCAGAAGTAAGGAATGGGATAGGTTCAGACTCCTACCCAGTCAATACTTCCATAGGTGCGCCATGAGTCTAGTTAAAAATTGTTTGCGTCCGGTGCAAGCTATAATAGCAGCCGGAGTAATCACCCTGTTATCTGTCAGTAATGCGATCGCCCTAATGGCGGAAGATATCGATCGCATCAGTCAGCACCCCGTACTGAAGTAACGGGGCTTCATGCCTCGGATTCCTCAGTTAGTTGACCAGTCTAAGCCTTAACTGGCTACGTTATTTAAGCCATGATACCTTGAGGTGCTTGCCAGCCTCTCGCTCTATCGTTAACTATTAAACATCTTTACAAGGGGTAAGGAAGTGTAGTTAGCCCAAAAAGCTTTTATAACATTGACGAGGCAAACTTTACCTGCTTTGCAGAGTTGGGGGCAACCATACCCCCACATTTTTAAGGTGACGAGCAATCAGAAGAGACGCAACAATGTCTAATCATGTTTTCGTTTTAGATACCAACCGTAGGCCCCTGACCCCCTGCCAGCCAGGGGTCGCACGGTCCCTACTCAAAGCCGGAAAAGCATCGGTATTTCGACGCTACCCATTCACCATTATTCTCAACAAGGAGGTTGATGCGAATCCTGAACCGCTCGAACTCAAATTAGACCCAGGTTCTAAAGTCACTGGAATTGCCCTGAAGCAAGGGAATCGAATCATCTTTGCTGCCGAGTTGCAGCACCGAGGACAGCAGATAGTAGAAGCCTTACGGTCTCGTCGGCAACTGCGACGTTCTCGACGAAACCGCAAGACCCAATATCGGCCGGCTCGGTTCTTGAATCGGACTCGTCCCCAGGGTTGGTTGGCTCCGAGCTTGCAGCATCGAGTCGATACCCTGATGACCTGGGTTAACCGATTCCGTAGACTTGCCCCAGTGGGCCGCATTGTTCAAGAGCTAGTACGGTTCGACCTACAATTGATGGAAAACCCTGAGATCTCAGGTGTTGAGTATCAGCAGGGAGCCTTACAAGGCTACGAAGTCCGGGAATACCTGTTGGAAAAGTGGGGCCGAACCTGTGCTTACTGTGGTGCTAAACATGTGCCCCTTGAAGTTGAGCATATTCAGCCCCGGTCTAAGGGGGGCTCTGACCGGGTGTCTAACCTGACGATCGCTTGCCACTCATGCAATCAAGCCAAAGGCAATGGGGACATTCGGGATTTTTTATCGGGCCAGCCTGATGTCCTGAGTCGTCTTCTGAGGCAGGCCAAATCACCCCTTAACGATGCGGCTGCCGTTAACTCGACTCGGTGGGCCTTGTTCAAGGCTCTCAAAGCCACAGGACTTCGGGTCACCACAGGAACCGCCGGACAAACGAAGTTCAATCGACTTCGGCTTAACCTACCCAAGGCTCATTGGCTTGATGCTGCCTGTGTTGGAGACGTCGAATCACTCGATATTGTCACGTCAAAACCGTTGCTGATTCTAGCGAAGGGGCATGGAACTCGTCGGATGTGCGGGACGAATAAGTACGGATTCCCCACTCGTCACCGCTCCAGGAAGCAAATTCACAAAGGTTTTCAGACTGGCGATATCGTCACGGCTACGGTCACGGCCGGGAAGAAAATTGGCTCCTATGTAGGACGGGTTCTCTGCCGTGCCTCTGGCAGTTTTGATATGACCACCGCCTCGGGACGGGTGACAGGCATCAACCACAAATACTGCCAACCTATTCACCGAAAGGATGGTTACGCCTATGCTTGAAAGATTCACGGGGACTAAAGTCCCCCGGTCCCGTTTCCTCCCCGGTCTAAAGACACGGGGCTTCCACGCTCCCCAGAGGTTTACGTGAGGGAGACCTGTATTATGTACTGACCGCTAACCATGTTGTCCGCAGTCCCGATGAATACATAATTATCACCCATGACGGCCAAAAATACGCCCTAGACTACGATCGCGTCATTAGACTACCGGGAATCGACTTAGCAGTTTTAGCCTTCAGTAGCGATCGCACCTACCCCCTGGCACAAATTGCCGATTATGATTATGATGCCGAGTCCCGACACATTTTCATTTCCGGCTGGCCAGAATTTCAGCCCCGCCTATTTACCGCCGGGTTACTAATTAGCGAAGCCTACAAACTCGCCTTTGTCAAAGAACCCACCACCCGTGGCTATGACCTATTTTATACCAATTTCACCCAGGTAGGTATGAGTGGGGGGCCGATTTTAGACACCCAAGGTCAGGTAATTGGTATTCATGGAATGTCAGAAGGTCAAATCCTCATAGACCAGATCACCGGAACCAGCAATCGAGTTACAGTAGGCTACAGTGCAGGTATTCCCGTAAACCGATTTTTGCAATCAGGGATTCCCCTTAACCTCAATATCAGCGATCGCCAGCCAGACCCCCCTACTCCCCGGGAATTACAATCTATTTCCGCTTATATGCAGGTTCCCCAAGTTAGCGATCGCTTTAGCGCCATCGACTGGACTAATCGCGGAAATCAGCTTTATCGCCACGAAAGATGGCGAGACTCCTTAGAAGCCTTTGAAAGGGCGATTAACATACAGTCTAATTTTTATCCGGCTTGGTATGGTCGCGGAAATGCCTTATCTTCCCTGAGTCAATACGATGAGGCGATCGCATCCTATGATCGCGCTACCCAACTCCAACCTAATTTTCATCCCGCATGGCGTGATCGTGGGGCGCTATTAATGTCTATCGGTCGCCATGAAGAAGCCTTACAAGCCTTTGACCGCCTCCTACAAATTCAACCTGATGATTATGGGATTTGGTATTTACGAGGCAATATTTTAATGAATCACCTAGATGACTACCCAGAGGCGGCGAAATCTTATACTCGCGCGATCAATATCAAACCTGATTTTACCCCCGCTTTGACAGCTCAAGCCCAAGCCCTATTTCGCCTCGGAGACTATGGAGAGGCGATCGCATCGGTAGACGAATCTCTCCATCACAATCCTCACCAAAGAGAAGCCTGGGTTTTAAGGGGTCAAATCTTTATGGAAATTAAACGTTACGCACAAGCCCTTAATGCCTATAATCGCGCTATTTATCTTGATAGTAACCACTCCCAAAGTTGGTTAGGTAAAGCGATCGCCTATCTGCGACAGGGCCGCGACCAAGAAGCTAAAGATCGCGACCAAAGGGCATTAGAAATCAATCCTGGCGACCTAGAAATTCAACAATTTCTACAAACACTCCCCTAAAAATCAGTAGGGGCAGCTTTGAGCCGCCCCTATGACCAAACTACATTGATGTACCTACACTTTCGCGATCGCCATTTCCCCCAATTGATTTCAACTTTCCGAAAAATTAGTCTCCTCAATCAACTGACGGAGTTTCTTCCATTTTGGTAACCACTCCCAAACCCCATCTGTGTGTTCAATTCTAGTCACAACTCTTTCAATGAATACTTCCTCTGGGTGGTTTTTATTTGAACTATCTTCAAATCCCCAATCACCGAGTTTGTCTCTCATGGCGTAGAGTAAATCCTTCCCCGCAAAATAATGGAGATAATTTTGAAAACGAGATCCTGCTGATTTGAATTTAGGAAGTAAATCCCTGAATTTCCCTTGCACATTTTCGGGTGACACAATTCTCTCGCCCTTATATTCTCTAACAATTTCAGCTATCCTTACTTCACAGTAATCTTCGCCTAGTTTGGGCGGGAATGAATGTCCTTGTCGAACTTTGTCGCCCCAAAAATTCTTAAACTTTTCGCAATCTAAAGCAGTTCTTGCCGCCTAATATGCAGCAATTTTCTCCGCTGCTTGGTCTAAAGCATTCTGATACTCAGAGTTTGATGGTGCTTTCTTTCCTAATGCGTTTCGGACGACTACCGGATCGATTAAATAGTTTTCAATCTCTTTTCTTTCCCACGCCCAACCGACCCATATTTGATCATATACACATCGAATGGGTTCATTGGTTATTTCCCAATCTCGACAATCGAAATCATGATCGACCAAACAAGCTAAATTGGGTTGTCGGTCACGGTCGGCGATAATACTACTCAGAAAGCTGGACGTTTTGCCCCCGAGAGGGCGAATTTCACATTTGGGTAATAACTGACGAATAACTCGAATATCAATGCTTTTCGGACTTCCTTCGCAGTAAAGATTCGTTACAGACACAGCGTTCCTCCCGGTAAACGGTAGGTTTCACTTTCTCCAACAACATTGCTCACCGAGTCAGAGTGAGTGGTAATAATAAATTGACAGGTTGGTTCAATTTTCATCAGTTGGGATACAAAATATTGAGCAGCCGGAGGATGTAAGTTCAAATCTATTTCATCGATTAAGACCACCGAATAAGCAATTTGTTGCCTCACAAATTCATATAACAAAGGAAAAACAGACTGTTCTCCGGCTGACATTTCTTGAACGTCATAGGTTCGATATCCATCATTCAGCAGAAAATAAGTTTCTGAACCTGTCGGATCATTTTGACTGGGCATTTTTTCTATCCCAGCAAATGAGCGATCGGGAAAAACTTTTTTATAAAGTCTTTCTATCTGCAATAAATAACTATTTGAATAATCGCCAATTCCTGATTCTTGGTTTCTGTGCCAATCAATCAGGTATTGTCGTAAAATCCCGACTCCCACATCAAAGGATGCTTCACTACTACTTTCGTTGAGATTGTCTCTGCTACTGTCTGGCTTGGAATGGGAACCTAAGTTCCTGAACTGGTCAAACCAAAAAACTCCGGGAAGTTTGGCAAAATAATGTCGGACAGATTGCTCTCTCCTATTGATCAACCATTGAGCATAATATCTTCCTCTAAATTGGGCGCGTTCTGCGGGAGTATCTCCCGCTTTCCAAAAATCACCGTTTAACAGAAGGCTCACTCTCCGGCTATCTCCCGGTTCGACAAATTCCCGCATTTCTTTGAATTCGTCAGGTTGAGCATCGTACCATTTTTTTGCCAGTTCAGAAGTGGTTTTTAATTCTTCCTCCTCAAATAAAATCTGCATCTCAATCTTTGGTGATCCCCACCTAAAATGGCGACCGGGAAGGAAACCGATCCAGTTAAAATCTGCTACATCTCGAATCCGACCAGTTGCTAAGGCTAAAGGAAGGGCGATCGCCTGTAAGAGGGTCGTTTTACCTGTTCCGTTATCGCCGAGGATCAGATAGCGATCGCTCACCTCGTCCAGAATATTATTCTTGAATGAAATTTCTAGGTCCTGAAATCGTTTGAAGTTTTCGATTTTAATCGATTCTACTTTCATATAATTAAATTTTTTCTGTGCGTGCATCCTACAGCGGTATCTCGGAGATGGCTACCCTTCTCCCGTCACCAATTTTAACCGGAACAGATCGCCTATGTGGATCTCCCAAATTTGAGGCGGCGATCACTTATACTCGCGTGATCAATATCAAACCTGATTTTACCCCCGCTTTCACCGCTAAAGCCCAAGCACTATTTCTCCTGGGAGACTATGGAGAGGCGATCGCCTATCTGCCACAGGGCCGCGACCAAGAAGCTAAAGATCGCGACCAAAGGGCATTATAAATAAATCCTGGCGACCTAGAAATTCAACAATTTCTACAAACACTCCCCTAAAAATCAGTAGGGGCAGCTTTGAGCCGCCCCTATGACCAAACTACATTGATGTACCTACACTTTCGCGATCGCCATCCTCATTCGTGCCTTCATAACCACTTTGAACAACTAGACCGTGGTTGTTGAAGCTTTTCCAGGCAGGCGAATTAGGCGAGGAGATCGCCGCCACATCAGAAACCAAAGCTAGACCCCCACCCGTCGAAGCCACTAGCCCGAGTAACACAATTATTTTCTTCATTTTTCGATGCACCCTGATTTTCTACCTACCCAGTTTTGACCTGGCTGGGTAGCCCCCAGTGGGTTATAGCTATCTCCCACCCGACAGCAAAATTAATCAACTCATAACCCCGGACAGAGGCAGTCCTCTCACCAGAGATTTGTTAACCAATTACCGCTTCGAGCCTAAGTTTATATTGTCTTATACACCTATAGGTTTTGGGTAGTGGGCAGTAACCCATCAGGGGGATAACCACTGATAATCTCAATTTCAAATTTCGATAAACTTATACTTAGTTAGCACGGGGGTCCGGGAGACTAAATATCAAGCAATTGGCAGTTTTTCTGAAGAGGCAAAAAACTTGATGGGAGCCAATTATACTGACTCCCCAGACCTGCTAAATCTTTCCGGTTAACTGTAAATATTGGCAACGGATTTTTCAAACTCCATGCGCTGTTTAGCTTTGTTGAGAAAATATCCATTCATCATCGCAGAAGCTAGAAGACGACCAAGATTTTCACGGCTAGTAGTAATTGTCACATCAAAATGGTCAGAAGGCAATCCACCAAGGATTTGTAGTAGATTATGTTCCATCAATTGAGCTACATCCGGATCAGCTTGGGAGAGTTGGGCTATTGTTTCCGGGGGCATTGATTTCACATATTGCCACAATCCATTACTGCCGGAAAGGCGATCGCCACAAAACTCAGGAACTCCATTTGATTTGTTATTCATTTGCCAGATCCTGTAATAATCTATCTTTAACTACACTATAGCGATATCAGTAGCACCATCGACAGTGATTAAAACCGAACCTCAGTAGACGGCTACCGTAACTAATTTCCCCCCTGATAACGTTCGACTAGGATAATTGCCACGATATCATCAATGGGTCTGGGGGGAACCCGCATCCCCTGGGGTAACAGACGAGATAGACCCTGGGGGGGATACATTTCCCAATAGCGATCGCGTGCTTGCAAAGAACTATAACGCTCATCAACTTCCACTATCTGAATAGACTCGGGAAGAACCGCGCGCATTTGTTGTTTCCAGGTCCGGGAAGTGGTTTGATTTCCCATCACCACCAGTTGCACCGAAAACTGACTACAGAGTGATTCTACCGTGGCGATCGCATCATTCGCCGCCACTACTTGATGGTAATAAACCTGTTGATTGTCCCCTACCACCGCCACCCCGCATTTATCCCGACCCGGGTCAAAACCCAAAATCACCACCGCCAAACCTCCGCCCAATCAATATCATCAAGTTTTCGGGTCTGTTGACGAGTGCTAATCAACACCTCCCCGTTATGACGCGCCAACAAATCCAAGCGCAGGGGACCGATAGTATAAGTATCCTGCGCCGCCACCGCTTGTAGTTCCAAGGTTTGATCATACTCCTCCAACCGCTGAATAAAAGAAATCAGAGTATCTATGCGATCGTCACTCATTTCTATCGAACCATTTACCACCCCTACAAAACGAGCCCTAAAACTCGAAGCATCCAAAAGCTGTTGTAATTGCTGTTGCAGCCTTTCCGAAGTCATAGTAGCCGGATTTAAAGAAGTTCCCGCCACAATTTGACCACTGCTAAATAACAGTTGATTCAGCTCCGCCCTAGTATAAACTGCCACCCGTTTTTCACCCACTAAATAATTAGCAGCCGCGACGATTTGTACCACATACTCCTCACCATCATTAATTTCCTCAATCAGTTCTTCAACCTCAGCTTTAGTAATCATAACTACCATATCTTGATTAGCACTTTGATTACCCATTTGCACAAATCTTAGGGCATTGCGGTTAGCTTCTTGTAGCAGTCTATTTACCGCATCTTTAGAACTGTCTTTATCCCCAATTCTCACCAATCCACTCGCCAGAACTTCACCCCGTTTGAGAGCTACACTACCCTCTCGCAGCATTTGAAAACCCCGTTGAGCATTAGCTTTTTGTTCTTCCAATTGCTGTTGAGCTATTTCCAATTCAGATAAGCGTTTTTCCCGTTCAGCAATCACCATGTCTTGGTCAGCAATTTGGCGATCGCGATCTTCTATCTGAGCCGACACCCTCTCCCGCTGCTCGATTAAATCTTGACGTTCTACTTGTAGTTGATCTATTTCTGTTTCCAGCTCTTTTTTTTGCTGGTATACTTGACTTAATTGAGATTCTATGCTATCTACTTCCGCCTCAATCTCAGTTTTCGCCGCTTCCATTTGACTGAGTTGATTCTGAAGTTGATGCAATTCACTCTCCGTATTTTCCAGGCGACTTTGAGCCCTTTCCAATTCTTGCTCACGTTCGGATACTTCTACCTTAGCATTATTGAGAGAAGAATTAATTTCGTTTAAGTAATCAACCGCTGCTTGTAGTTCATTTTGAGCCTGTATTAACTCCGATTCTACCCGATGCTTTTCTACCTGAGCCTGGGTCAAATCCTTACGAGCCTGATTGAGTCTATCCTGAATTTGGTCAATAGTAAACACACCCCGGCGCAGAGGTTTACTGGTCGCGAATAAAATCACTAAGGTTAAGGCTGAAAGCATAGTTCCCGTGGCCATAGTCACCACAGCCGCCGTTTTTTTGGGGCGCATTTTAAATAAACTGAGGCGAGCCTTACCAACCTTAGTCCCGAGGCGATCGCTCACCACCGCGATCACCCCTCCCAGAGTGAGAATAGCAATAACAAAAATAAAAGCAGCGGTCATATCAGTTTCAAGGCTAGGGGTTAGAATATTCGATTAATCCTCCATTGCTATCATCTTCCATTGTGAAGCTAATTTTTCCAAGTTGCAATAGTTATGGACTATCCCGGCTCAAAAAATCGGGAAGCCTGGGGAGTAACGAATCGAGATCATCCCCAAAACCAGAACGGTATATGATTATTGTTAAGCTCAAGCTGAGAGCAACTTCTGGTGAGGCTGTGACAGCCAGCGGATAATTTTTCAGGTAAATTGTTGGCTCAGGGTAACAGGATTATGAACAGTAATTTTCTTTTTATAAATCGAGATCATATTTTTCTGTCGTAAGTCTCCCAAAAGTCGAGTTACAGTCACTCGTGTTGAGCCAATAGCCTCAGCGATCGCCTGATGGGACAATTTGAGATCAATACGAATCCCATCTCGACCGGGAACCCCAAAATCTCGACACAAAATCAATAAAAAACTCACCAATCGCGATCCCATATCCCGATGCGCCAAAGTTTCGATCATCATCTCCGTTTGCAGAATGCGAGACGACAGACCCCGCAACATCACCATAGACAATTCGGGATCACTTTTCAGAGCCTTTTCCACCTGTTCAATGGGAACAGAAAGCAATTCCACCTGGGTAAAAGCCACCGCATGGTAAAACCGATCAGACTTATGACCCGTAATCAGCGAGAGGACACCAAAGACACTATTTTCCCTAAGTAGAGCCACAGTGATTTCCTCTCCCGCCTCATAAACCCGAGACAGCTTCACGGCTCCCTTAATTAAGACATAAACCCGCTCGGCTGGATCACCGGGGAAAAATATAGTTTTACCACGGTCAAAACTCTCCACCACAGGGGGAAACGCTCCGCCACCAATTTGACGGAACACTGATGCTAACGGTCTATCATACGTCACTGACCCGATTCCTTCCACTTAACCACTGCGCTAGTTTGACTCTGACTTGAACTGACTTTAAATGTTCACCGACTCGATGCTTTCAAATCTGGCGACCAAAACCCTCGTGCAGATTAAACTCTATTGACATCCTCCCTCGTTAAGCGAAAGATTATAATGGGAGATCCCCTAACACTCACCTAGAGTCATTCCCTGGCACAAAGGTTTTTACCCTGACCTGGAATCAAAATTGTGAGTATCTCAGTACGTCCATTTATACAGGTCATTGGTTTCATGTCTACCCAGAGTATATCTAAGCCAACGGAGTTGGTGTCGAAAAAACGACTCAATTGCCATATTTTGGCGATGCCAAAGATTTTGACCTGAAATTAGCCACCTGCGATCGTGAACTGGGTGCATACTATGCCCGCCGGCTCCTGATTCATCTAGGCACGCCAAAGGGATTCTACCACCAAACCTCTTGTTTTCAACCCCCAATTGTGGGAGTTTTCTCGTCCCCTTTTCAAATACAATAATCTACTATGTTGGATTTAAACGGAAAAAACGCACTGGTCACTGGCATTGCTAACGAGCGTTCCATCGCTTGGGGTATTGCCCAACAACTCCACTCCTGCGGTGCTAACCTAGGAGTCACCTATCTACCCGATGACAAGGGACGGTTTGAAAAAAAGGTTCGCAGTCTAGTCGAACCACTCAATCCCAGTATCATCATGCCCTGTAATGTCCAGGATGATGCACTGGTAACATCCCTATTTGATACCATTCGAGACCAATGGGGGAAACTCGATATCCTCATCCACTGTCTGGCTTTTGCTGGTAAGGAGGAACTATCGGGAGACTTTAGCACCGTTTCCCGTGAGGGTTTTACTCGCGCCTTAGATATTAGTTCCTACTCCCTGGTACAGTTGAGTGGCGCTGCTAAACCCTTGATGACCTCTGGTGGTAGTATTGTCACCCTCACCTATTTAGGGGGAGTTAGGGTAGTTCCCAACTATAATGTCATGGGAATTGCTAAAGCTGCCCTAGAAATGAATGTCCGCTATTTGGCGGCTGAATTTGGACCCTTGGGGATTAGGGTTAATGGCATCTCCTCTGGACCGATTCGGACTTTGGCTTCCTCAGCCGTTGGCGGCATTTTAGATATGATTCATCATGTCGAGGAAATTGCCCCCCTAAAGCGGACTGTCACCCAGACTGAAGTAGGAAATACCGCCGCCTTCCTATGCAGTGATCTCTCCAGTGGGATTACTGGCCAGATAATTTATGTCGATTCTGGTTACTGTATCATGGGAATGTAGCCACAAATCCTAATGGTTATCATGGGACTCGGGGAGCGGTGAAATTAACTGTTCCCTGTTCCCACTCAGTTAAAGCTCCCTAAATTATTGACTATGCAAACTCGCGATCGCCCATCAACTTCTACACCAGGAACTAACCCTAATATCAAGCATAACCGCATTGCCACTGTTAAGCGTACTACTGGGGAAACTGATGTTTCTGTGACGGTAAATTTGGACGGTACAGGTAGCTGTGATGTGGCTACCGGAGTGCCTTTTTTAGACCATATGCTACACCAAATTGCCTCCCACGGTTTATTGGATTTGGAGATTAAAGCCGTCGGGGATACTCATATTGATGATCATCATACTAATGAGGATGTGGGCATTACCTTGGGTCAGGCTTTGGCAGCAGCTACAGGCGATCGCAAAGGAATTGTCCGGTTTGGGCATTTTGTCGCCCCCCTTGATGAAGCCTTAGTACAAGTATCCCTAGATTTTTCCGGTCGTCCTCACCTTAGCTATGGCTTGGAAATTCCCACACTCCGGGTAGGAAACTATGATACCCAGTTAGTGCGAGAATTTTTTGTGGCTGTGGCTAATAACAGTTTAATGACCCTTCATATTCGCCAGTTGGACGGGATCAATTCTCACCATATTATTGAAGCGGCATTTAAAGCCTTTGCGCGATCGCTCAGAATGGCCCTAGAAATCGATCCACGTCGTGCGGGTACTATTCCCAGTTCCAAAGGCGTTTTATAACTCATCGAAAACTTGGGGTGGGAAGGCGACCCACCCTACACCAGGGAGAGACGGCTATCAAAGAAGGTGCGTCCCCAGTCTACTTATCTCTTTTTCCGTTAGTTATGAGAAGGTGACGCACCCTACACTGGGGAGAGACAGAAGGTCTACATTTGATACCTCAATAAATCAACGGCTTCTTGATATTGGGGGTCGGCTTCTGTTGCTAATTGCGATCGCATTAAATTAGGACTTTTCACAATGCGATCGGGCATAATTCCTTGTTGGTTAATATCAGTATGGTTAGGGGTTTCATAATGAGCCACTGTCACCGCCAACCCCGCACCATCAGACAAATCAAACAGGGATTGAATTAAGCCTTTCCCAAAGGTTTTTCACTCCCCAACCCATAGGCACAATTCCGGTCGGGACAATTAACTTATCGAATTATCTGCTGTGTTTAAATCATCTCGATCCGATAACGGCATGGTTTGGGCTAACAAAGGTTGGCAATTTTTCCATGCAGTCTACCTATTTTAAGTCCGGCTTTGGGGATTTCTCTTAACCCTTAATTTGACGAACTACGAGACGATAGAGGATGAGTAAAACCCCCCCAATCAACACCAAGGGGAAAGCCACCAGACCCCCGACAAAACACAGCATCAGATGAAGTTTACCCCGTTCGGAGAATTTTACCAGTTTTTTCAGCCAATTAGGAATGGGGTAAGCATCAAGGGGTAAATTCAGTTCTTGATAAATTTCTATGGCTTGCTGTGAGGCGGCAAACCCCTCTTGGTAGCGTCCTAGGGCCTTGTAAGCGTTGCCTAAACCGATTAAAGAATTGGCTTCACCCTGTCGGTCGCCGATTTCCCGTGCGATTTCCAGAGATTCTTCGTAAACGGCGATCGCCTCTTGGTAGCGTCCTAGGGAATAGTAAGCATTGCCTAAACCGATTAAAGAATTGGCTTCACCCTCTCGGTCGCCGATGTCCCGTTTGATGTCCAGAGATTCTTCGTGAAAGGCGATCGCCTCTTGGTAGCGTCCTAGGGAATAGTAAGCAATGCCTAAACCGATTAAAGAATTGGCTTCACCCCGTCGGTCGCCGATGTCCTGTGCGATTTCCAGAGATTGTTGGTAAAAGGCGATCGCCTCTGGGTAGCGTCCTAGGGAATAGTAAGCATTGCCTAAATTGTTTAAAGAAGCGGCTTCACCCTGTCGGTCGCCGATGTCCCGTTTAATTTCCAGAGATTGTTGGTGAAAGGCGATCGCCTCTTGGTAGCGTCCTAGGGAATCGTAAGCATTGCCTAAATTGTTTAAAGAATTGGCTTCACCCTGTCGGTCGCCGATGTCCCGTGCGATTTCCAGAGATTGTTGGTAAAAGGCGATCGCCTCTGGGTAGCGTCCTAGGGAATAGTAAGCATTGCCTAAATTGTTTAAAGAAGCGGCTTCACCCTGTCGGTCGCCGATGTCCCGTGCGATTTCCAGAGATTGTTGGTGAAAGGCGATCGCCTCTTGGTAGCGTCCTAGGGCCTTGTAAGCAACGCCTAAATTGTTTAAAGAAGCGGCTTCACCCTGTCGGTCGCCGATGTCCCGTTTAATTTCCAGAGATTGTTGGTAAAAGGCGATCGCCTCTTGGTAGCGTCCTAGGGAATCGTAAGTGTTGCCTAAATTGTTTAAAGAAGCGGCTTCATTCTTTCGGTCGCCGATTTCCCGTGCGATTTCCAGAGATTGTTGGTGAAAGGCGATCGCCTCTTGGTAGCGTCCTAGGGCCCTGTAAGCAATGCCTAAATTGTTTAAAGAAGCGGCTTCACCCTGTCGGTCGCCGATGTCCCGTGCGATTTCCAGAGATTGTTGGTAAAAGGCGATCGCCTCTGGGTAGCGTCCTAGGGAATAGTAAGCATTGCCTAAATTGTTTAAAGAAGCGGCTTCACCCTGTCGGTCGCCGATGTCCCGTTTAATTTCCAGAGATTGTTGGTGAAAGGCGATCGCCTCTTGGTAGCGTCCTAGGGAATGGTAAGTGTTGCCTAACGAAGTTAAACAGGCCCCATATCGCCAATCGTCTCGACGGGGCAGATTTTCGACTAATTGCTGGTAGAGTTCTGCAAGGAGTTCATTATTACCCTGTAAACTCAGGAAGTCAGCGACATCACCCCCATTCCGAATGACATCAAACGCCGCCTCATACTCTCCCAACTCACAGCGATGATAAAACACCTCCAAATATTCCCGCACATCCTCCACTGTCTGCCACTCCGCCCGAGGCTTCATACCACTCATATAAAACTCGATCGCCTGTAAATGCGCCTCCCACAAATCCCCCAAGCGAAACTTGAGATACTCAGCAATAAAAGGGAGGAATCGATACCCCTGAGCCTCCGCCAGTAAAAACCCCCGTTTCGCCAACCCCCGCAACTCATTCTGAGCCACCGTCTCCCCAATCATGGCACTGGCCACCGTCCCATCAAAGGCTTGACGCAACACCACCAACGACAGCAACAGCCGCCGCCATTTCTCCGACAAGCCGTTAAAACTCGCATCCAACACCGCCACCAACTGCACTACCTCCTGACGGTGGTATCCCTTTAACCGCGACATCAACAGCCCCACATCCGCAATTCCCAACCCCGCCAACTGACCAATCGTCGCCTCATCCCCCAACTCATCATGCAGCAACCCCGCCACCAGTTTCAGCATCAGGGGATGTCCATTCACCTGGTTAACAAACTCCTGCAATTCCGCCTCGGTTCCCCCCACCGCCAACTCCCGCAACAGTTGCGCCCCCTCCCTCGCTGAGAGTCCCCCTAGGGCTAATTCTGTGGGGTTCTCCTGCACCAACTTAGGCGCAACTTGAGTCGTCACCAGAATTTCCGTCTGGTGACAGGCCCCCAGCCACCGCTGCAAAAAGTCTTGATAGGCTTCATCTTGCAATACCGACTCCAAATTATCCAACACCAGCAAAAAGCGCCGCCGTTGCAGACAATGAACCAAGACATTGGTTAAGCGAGTCTCTGGGATTTGTTCCAACTCCTGGGGGGAGAGTTTGCCCAACTCCTGCAATATCCCGCGAGCCACAAGGGAATAACTCGGACGCTGTCCCAAATCCAGCCACAATTTATCCTCAAAATCCGTCCGCTCCTGAAACAACTTCGCCGCCAGGGTGGATTTGCCCATCCCCGGCAATCCCACAATCACCCCCAGTTTCGTATTCTCATCATCCAGCCAACGGTTAACTTGGCTCAATTCCTCTTCCCGTCCCTGCCAATTCGTCACCTTGGGCGGGTTGGTATCCAAGCTGAAGGAAATAGCTTGAATCCCCGATGTATCCCGCTCCAAGAACGCCACAACCATCTCGAAGCCCGTTTCGAGCGTTTCTTGTAACTGTTGATTCTGTTGGCTGAGATTGCCCAATCCTTCCCTGAGCGTTTCCTGCACACTCTGTAATTCCTGTTGCAACTCAGCCCGCATCTCGTCAATTTTCCCCTGAGTGATGCCCAACTCCTGCAACACCTCCCCAAAGCCAGACTGAATCTGGTTTCCCAACTCCTGGAACCGTTGCGAATCGGTCTCTAACTCCTGTCGCAGTCGCGTCACCGCCGCTAATTCTGCCTGTAAGTCCTGTATCTGGGTTTGGGAACTGGTGTTGAGCAACTCCTCCAAAATCCCCTGCATTTCCCCCAGCAGGGAGAGCGTCAAGCCAGCGAAAGCCCGTCCCCCTTCTTCAAAATCCCCTTTCAACACTTCCCGCAAGGCGAAAGCAAACTTCTCTCGCAACTGGGTCGCCACTTCCTGCACGACATTTTCGGGCAATTCCACCTTAGCCCCCGGACAGAGCCAATGTTTCAGTAATATCTGCCAATCCTCTGCGGTCAAGACCGTTTGAGCGACATACTCCCGCGTACCCCCTCGAAATAGCTCTGTAAGCTCCGTTTCTTGGATTGGGTTAAAATTAACCTTTTTCCCCTTTTTTAAGGCTTCCGCGACTTCTTGCCAGGCTTTGAGGGTATATTTAGCCAGGGCTGCTAGTTTTTTAGTGGAGTGGGGATAGGTTCCGGCTTCGGCGATGCTTTTGATAATCAGGGAGATAGCCAACCCGGTCGCCTGGGTTAAATCATGGTTGCCTAATTTGTCTTGACTCCCTTTCAGGCGAACAGCAATATGCTTGAGGTGTTGGGGAACCATATCATTGGCGACAATGCCCCCAGCCACGGAGGTGGCGATCGCTCCTAGGGAGCCACCGCACACCGTCCCACCCACCAATACGGCAGTCGCGATCAATAATCGATGCTGAGGCTTAGTGAGAATATCCACTGCTCTCTACTGGTCAATGGCGGGTTTTCGGGGGGATTCTCACTGATTATACACTATAAATCACAGTTGGGGACTCAACGGCGATCGCATCCAAACTATCAGCCCTTTTGTGAGAATTTACCTCTCCCAGAGCCAGAGGGTTTACATTATTTGCCCTCTCAATAAATCAACGGCTTCTTGATATTGGGGGTCGGCTTCGGTGGCTAATTGCGATCGCATTAAATTAGGACTTTTCACAATGCGATCGGGCATAATTCCTTGTTGGTTAATATCAGTATGGTTAGGGGTTTCATAATGAGCCACTGTCACCGCCAACCCCGCACCATCAGACAAATCAAACAGGGATTGAATTAAGCCTTTCCCAAAGGTTTTTTCACCCACCAATAAAGCCCGGTGGTTATCCTGAAGCGCACCCGCCAGAATTTCGCTGGCGCTGGCTGTACCACCATTAACTAATACCACTAACGGCGCATCAGTTAAAGCCGATCGCGTTGAATCAAAACCTCCTAAAGACCCTCGCCTATCTACAGTATAAACTATCGCCCCTTGATTTAACCACAACCGAGCAATTTCTACCCCCGACTGTAGCAGTCCACCCGGGTTATTTCGCAAATCCAAAATAAAACCCTGAGCCCCAGCATTGATTAGGTTATTAATCCCATTAGTCACCTCACTGGTCGCATTGGCGCTAAACTGTCGCAAGCGCAGATAACCAAAAGCTAAATTATCCTCCGTTTTTCTCAGTTCGTAAACCACCGGATTTAGTGTAATGTGGTCTCGTAATAATTTGAAATCCTTAGTTGACTGATTTTCCGCAGATTTTACAGTTAAAACTACCTGAGTTCCGGGGTTGCCTCGCATCTTCGCCGCCGCCTCATCCAAGGTCATCTTATCAGTCGAAAAACCATCAATTTTCAGAATGCGATCGCGCGGCTTAATTCCCGCATCATCAGCCGGAGAACCATCAAGGGGAGTCACCACCACCAGCGCCCCCGTCTCAGCCTCCTTAGCAATTTGTAACCCCACTCCCGTCAATTCTCCAGAGGTACTAACTCGCAGACTCCGATATTGTTCCGGTCTCAACAACCTGGTAAACGGATCATCAAGACTCGCCAACATTTCCTCAATAGCCAGATAAGTTTCCTCCCGATTTCTGAGAGGTTTCTTAATTTGTTTTTCCCGCAATAACCACCAATTTTGATGATTAAAACTCTCATCAACATAGGCGCGGTTCACAATACCCCAACTCTCGCTCAGAAGTTTCTGTTCATCCGTCAGCGCCCAAGCCGGTTGCACAACTACTCCCCAAACTAGGATAATCGGTAGCAAGGCGGCGAGGACACAAGAAACCAATCGTCTCGGCATAATAGCAAATTTTATGTTCTTTTCCAACATTGATGATGAGATGTTATCAATTTTAGCAAATCTAAATGATCCGAAACTCCGCCATATATGGCTATAATTGTTTCAGGCTTGGTAGGCTAACCCCCCCCATGGAGGAACTGACATTGACTGTAACTTCTCTTGAAAACCAAAACAAGTCCCCGATCCAGTTTACCTTTCGATGGGCGGGGAATGGGCGATGGCTATCACTATTGCTCCTGGGAGGATACTTAACCTTAACATCCCCACTCGCCCAAGCACAACAGCAACGCTACGGGGTCTATGTCTCAGGGGATAATCCCCTCCTGCTGGAAATAGTCCAACAGGTACAACCAGGAGCCATAATCAAAAGATATGGCGATCGCATTGTAATTGATGCCGGCATTTATTTCAATCAGACCCAAGCCCAACAACTCGTATCAAGTCTCAGACAAAGGGGAGTTCAAGCCCAAATTACCGATTTCCGCAATACTCCCGAATTTCAGAACTCCATAAATGTCAGCCCCCTGGTAGTTCCCCCACAACGAGGGTCAACCCCACCCATTCAAACCAATATTAGACTAAATACTATTCGCCCCACCACTGACCTAGGACTTTATCAAGTCTATATCAGACCTGGTGCAGCATCCCTAGACCAAGTGCGACAGGTATCCCCCAATGCACAAATTGTTCAATATCAGGGTGTCCCCGTAATTCAAGCCGGTAGTTTTGTCAACTTGTCCAACGCTGAACAACTCCTCAGTCAACTAATTCTCAGACGCATTCGAGGAGAAGTCGTCGCCTCTCGCGGACAATTGGAAATTTTACTCGGTTTACCCACTCAGACCCCTACTCCTATTCCCGCAGCGTCAGGTATTAACCTGGGACTAAGTGATACTGATGGCTATTTTGTATTAATTCCCACACCAGCCGCAGAACTATCTAGGACCGCTGAAAATGCCATCGCTTTAGGTGTACCTCAAAACAGCATTATCATTCGTGACCACTTCGCTGACCCCTTGGTAGCCGTTGGACCTTTTGCTGATTTGGGACTCGCCCAAGAATGGGAAAATTATCTCACAGATTCGGGAATTGGCTCCGCTCAAATATATTTTGGCAGATAGTCCCATTACTGTTACCATGATTAACAATGGCAGGCACTCCTAATCATTTTCAACTTATCCAACAGTTCGCTGTGACCGCAGCCCAAATGCAAGCCATAGAAACTCGCATTTTTGACGCGGGAATGCCTGTGGCAGCTTTAATGGAAAAGGTCGCCCTCAATATTACCCGCCGCCTATTGTCGATTTTACACTCTGAGCATACCAGCACACCAATCAAGTTAATTGGGGTTTTGGTGGGACCGGGGCATAATGGGGGTGATGCTTTGGTGGTGGCGCGGGAATTATACTATCGCGGTTATGGGGTTCTGTTATATTCTCCCTTCAGCCAACACAAGCCACTCACCGCCGATCATCTTCGATATGCTGCTAGTCTCGGTATTCAAACTGTAGAGGCGATCGCCCAATTAGCACATTGTGATCTAATTATCGATGGGATGTTTGGCTTTGGCTTAGAACGTCCTATCCAGGGGGATATAGCACAAATAGTCGAAACTGTCAATAGTTGGCATCAGCCCGTTTTTAGCATTGATATCCCATCAGGTATCCATACTGACACAGGATTAGTCCTCGGAAAAGCTATTAAGGCAACAAAAACTTTCTGTTTGGGGTTATGGAAATTAGCCTTTTTGCAGGAACAAGCCCTACCATGGTTGGGAACTTCCGAGTTAATTGATTTTGATATCCCTTTAACTGATATTCATGCCGTCCTGGGGGTGTCTCCCCCACTACAGCGACTAACTCCCCAATGGGCGATATCTCATTTACCTATCCCCCTCCCCCAAAATACCCATAAATATAAACAGGGTCATTTATTAATTATTGCCGGTTCCCGTCGTTATACCGGGGCGGCGCTATTGTCAGGCTTGGGGGCGCGAGCTAGTGGCGTGGGAATGCTATCAATAGCTGTCCCGGAGTCTATCAAGCCTCTGTTGAGTTTTCAACTACCCGAAGCCTTGATTATCGGTTGTCCAGAAACCGAGCTGGGTGCGATCGCCTCTATTGCTGATCATATAAACTTGGATAGTTATGATGCGATCGCCTGTGGTCCAGGTTTAACCCCTGAGAATGTCTCCCTCATTCAGACAGTATTAAATAGCCATAGACCCCTAGTCCTAGACGCTGATGGCCTGAACCTGTTAGCCCAACTAGACCCCGTGACTACCCTATCTAACCGTCAGGCTGCCACCATTCTCACCCCCCACCGTGGAGAGTTTAAACGCCTGTTTCCCCAACTAAATGATAAATCACATAGCTCTATGGAAGGGAGTAGGGCAGCAGCCCGTTTAACTGGCGCTGTGGTCATTTTAAAGGGTGCGAGAACCTGCATTGCTACTCCCCAGTCAGTAATCATTAACCCAGAAAGTAGCCCCGCCCTAGCCCGTGGGGGCAGTGGCGACGTTCTCACTGGTTTGTTAGGGGGCTTACTCGCTACCCAGTCTCGACAGTCACAGCCCCCAGAATTAAGCGCTCAAGTCGCCGTTTGGTGGCACTCACTCGCTGGTATAGTGGCAGCAGGCGATCGTACTGAATTGGGAGTCGATGCTTTTACCTTAACTAAGTATCTCAACTTAAAGCAGTTGTTAACACATTTCCCCCAGTTCACTCCTAATAGCAATGTACCTATATACAACAACTAACAGCTTAATTATGGTTTACCTTTCCTACTCCCTATCCTTCCCTGCCTAGATACAGCTATATCATTAATTCCTTAACTTAAACTTAGCCAAATACCCGGTAACTAATCATGAAAATTATCATACAACAGAACACCGTCTTAAAACAGAAACCTGTCGCATCCAATGAACTAAATTCCGCTGATAAAATCTCTATCTATGCTGGCAACCAATACGAAATTACCGACTATAAATCAGCCGGATATGGACACTTAGAAATTAAATTTAGACCACCCTATCCCGGACAACGGGAAACCTGGTATATATTCGCCCCTCACATTCAACTTATAGATGATAAAATAGGCAGCATTAATCAGCCCGTAAACATTAACACTCCCGTAGATACCAATAGCCCGGTCAGCAGTCCCAAACCCGCAGCTACCGTTTCCAGTAGTTGGAAATGGCCGATGCGCGGCACTAGCATGGGACCTAGAACTGAGTTTGGTTATGCAAGGGGGAGACTTCATGCTGGCGTTGATATTGGCGGATATACTCCTGATGAATGTTATGCTGCTAGTAATGGGGTTGTGGAGTATGTTAAAAATAATACCAGCGGCGCAGATGGTCGGTCTATTCATATTCGCCGCCCTGACGGTTGGGAACATCGATATTTGCATTTGCGGTCAATTAGAGTCAGGGTAAATGATCACGTTTCCCAAGGACAATTAATCGGAATTAGAGGCGGTTCTGGTTTTGGCTACGAAGGGCGAGAAATTGATGGCGGCGGCTATTCTATCCATCTCCATTTTGAAATTCGCCGACCTGACGGGACTCCCGTAGACCCCCGCCTATTTCTTCCTAATGATGGTAGTGTCCCTATTGTCGGATAATCGACAAGTGGCGGCGGGCGATCGCAAATCGCCATATTTCCTGGGAATTGGAAATTTACCCCGTGCCTATGCCTGAAGAAAATCTAGTAAAATTAGGCGGTGAGGTTCGCCGATCGCTTTCAACATTCCCGCTTGTTTAGAATAGGCTTGTCCGGCTATAATATCACCACGGCTTACCAGTTCCATATCCCACCCCTCCCCTAAAATCAGTTGCTCAAGACCTACTTCTAGGGGTCCGTGAAATACATGGCGCACTACCTCTTCTGTCCCATAAGTGCCAAACTCATATAGGGAGGTCGGGACATAGCCAATTTCTTCGAGTAATTCCCTTTTCATGGTTTCTAGGGGGGTTTCCATGGGTTCTATATGACCCCCAAACATCCCCCAAACCCCAGGATAAACTATGGTGGGGATATCGTCCCTTAGCTGTAGGAGAATTTTGTCGGACTGGTACAAAATGGCGATCGCTACTTCTCGAGCCGGTTTTGACATCATCTGGTAATATGGGTTCTATGGTGGTTATCATTGGTGCTGTTTGGAGATTTTAGCCACTAGGCGGTCAAAGTACCAGTTAAGTCCCGGTGATACCAAGCTGTGAAGGCGGTTCAGTAGCGTCATTTCTATTCCCGGAGTGATCGCAAACTCCCCCTTTTCCAGACCTCGGACAATAGCCTCGGCGACATCTTCTGGTTTCCAAATTCCAGCCGTCGCGGTTATCTCTTGGGTTTCTGGGGGTTTAGTCAAGTTTTCTGTCCTCAGTTGTGGCGTATCTGTGTCGGGTGGGTATACTACTGCTATCTTTATTCCCAATGGCTTTAATTCGCCCCGTAAAGCCTCCGCTAACCCCCGTAAGGCAAATTTGCTAGGAGAGTAGGCGGCATAGCCATAAAGCCCCATTAAACCCGCCCCAGAAGATATCAAAACTACTGTCCCTTTTCCCCGTTTTACCATCAGCGGCACTACTGCTTTTACTGAGTATAGCGCCCCAAAATAGTTCACTGACATTGTTTGTTCAAAGACTTTTACGGGCATTTCGAGGA
Organism: Limnospira sp. PMC 289.06; assembly: GCF_032350395.1. Taxonomy (NCBI): domain Bacteria; kingdom Bacillati; phylum Cyanobacteriota; class Cyanophyceae; order Oscillatoriales; family Sirenicapillariaceae; genus Limnospira; species Limnospira sp. PMC 289.06. The sequence continues at coordinate 9,256 of NZ_JARPLC010000015.1, read as the reverse complement.
AATAACCAGGATAGGCTACACCCGCTGATATCACCAATATATCCGGTGTACCTAGCCGATCGCATGAGTTCATCATAGCAGCTTCTATCTCCAGGCGATCGCTCACGTCCGCCACCAAGGTCAACACCTCTCGCTCAGGACACAACTTCTCTAGTTCCCTCGCCGCCTTTTCTAATTTTTCACCATCACGGGCAATTAGGGTAATATTAGCCCCTGCCTCCATTAGCAGTTTCGCTGTCTCTAAGCCTATCCCACTAGAACCACCCGTGATTATTCCATGTTCTACTTTCATCATAGAATTAATTTATCCACAGAGGCGATCGCCAATTGACACTCTCGGCAACTCATGCTACTATGTATGTATAAAGTTTAAAATTGAAACTTGTGTGTTTTTTAAATAATAGTCAATATTCCCATTATGATATAGACTATCACAGGCGCGACCGAAAAGCAACCCCTCACCCAAAAAAAAGGGATTTTTTTTACATTTCTTAACAAAACTTAACACAATGAGATTGATTGAAGGTGCGTCAGTCAGTGGGTGGTTGGGTGTTGATATAGTCCTGTGCTTCTGACGCACCCTACCATAAGGAAGGAAGGTTGGGGAAGGTTGGGGAATTTTCGGGGTTATAGGCTGACACACTCTACCATAACCATTGAAGGTGCGTCAGTTAGTGGGTGGCTGGGTGTTGATGTAGTCCTGTGCTTCTGACGCACCCTACACTATGGAAGGTTGGGGAATTTTCGGGTTATAGGCTGACACACTCTACCATAACCATTGAAGGT
>NZ_JARPLC010000015.1:3311-8461 GCF_032350395.1 Limnospira sp. PMC 289.06 | reverse complement strand
GGGTTATAGGCTGACACACTCTACCATAACCATTGAAGGTGCGTCAGTTAGTGGGTGGCTGGGTGTTGATGTTTTGGTGTGCTTCTGACGCACCCTACACTATGGTTGGGGAATTTTCGGGTTATAGGCTGACACACTCTACCATAACCATTGAAGGTGCGTCAGTTAGTGGGTGGCTGGGTGTTGATGTTTTGGTGTGCTTCTGACGCACCCTACACTATGGTTGGGGAATTTTCGGGTTATAGGCTGACACACTCTACCATAACCATTGAAGGTGCGTCAGTTAGTGGGTGGCTGGGTGTTGATGTTTTGGTGTGCTTCTGACGCACCCTACACTATGGTTGGGGAATTTTCGGGGTTATAGGCGATCGCCAATTGACACTCTCGGCAACTCATGCTATTATTATGTATAAAGTATATAATTGGAATTTGTGTAATTTTCAAATAAAAGTCAATATCTCCATTATGATATAGACTATCACGGGCGCGACCGAAAAGCAACCCCTCCCCCCAAAAAAAAAGGATTTTTTTGACAAAACTTAACAAAACTTAACATTTGGGCGAAATAAGTGGGAGTGTTGTGGGTGATAAAGGCTAGACCTGGCGGTTGGGTTAGCACCGGTTGCGGGAGTTATGAGATAGAGTGTGGTGCGTGTGAAATTTTCTTGTTGAGTAACTTCAGCCATTTGATGTAGGGGAACTACCCTAATTTTCTCATCAGGCCATCCGAGACGATAACAAATAGCGACCTGTGTTTCGGGGGGGTAATGTGCGATTAACTTATCTTGGGCGGCGGTGACATGGCGCGCGCTGAGATAGAGACACAAACTAGCTTTATGGGCTGCTAAACTCGCCAACTCTTCTGAGGGAGGAACACCTGTGGCGCGTCCACTGACGCGGGTTAAAATGATAGTCTGGACTAATTCAGGAATAGTCAACTCCAGCTTGAGTTTAGCGGCTGCATCTTGAAAAGCGCTAATACCGGGGACTATTTCAAAATCAATACCCATCTCTGAGAGTTGGCGTATCTGTTCATAAATAGCCCCATATAGGCTAGGGTCTCCCGAATGTAGGCGGACAACCGATCGCCCTTTTTGGACTCTATCTATCATAACAGGTAGGATATCCTCAAGGGTAAGATTAGCGGTGGGGATAATTTCTGCATCCTGACGCACACCGACTAACATTTGCGGGGGTATCAAGGAATCAGCAAACAGAATCACATCAGCTTGAGTCAAAAGTTTTTGGGCTTTAACTGTGAGCAATTCTGGGTCGCCTGGTCCTGCCCCTACAATGTACACCATTGGTGGCAATGATTTTCGGGTTGTGCCATTCATAGCAAAAATTTTTGCCCTACCAGTAATTTCTTTCCGGATTATATCAGAGTTAGGTGGTAACTAGGTATGGTAGATGCACCCTGGTTAATGCCCTGGAGAAAAACAAACTCCGGGGCGTTTTTTATATTTTATCATTCTGGGAGGCTGTTGGCAACCAATGGCAATCAAGGGGACTCTGGTTAGGGTGGGTTGATGGCTAGAAATCAGATTTGACGACATCAGGTAAATGGCGTTGGAAAACATATAACCATAGTAGACCTGTCATTGCCAATAGGATACCGCCCAGGCTAATTAATTGGGCTATTCTAAAGGGTCCTAACATAAGGCTATCAGTTCGGAGTGCTTCAATCCAAATTCGTCCAGAACTGTAGGCGATCGCATAAACTAAAAAAATAGTGCCTAATTTGAGGGGAGGCTTTTGTTGTAGGTCTCGGAAAAACAGGGTTAACAGTAAGCCAAAGACGAGGAAATTCCAGATTGACTCATAGAGGAAAGTGGGATGAAAATATTGATAGTCCTGATAACCCAGAGGTCGGTAGGGGGGAGATATGTATAACTTCCAGGGTAAATCTGTCGGACCGCCAAAGGCTTCGGAGTTAAAGAAATTTCCCCAGCGTCCGATAGCCTGACCTAAAATCAAGGCAGGCGCGACCAAATCAGCTAACAGCCAAAAGGAGACCTGATTAATTTTGGCAAAAATGACCGCCGCCAGCATACCTCCGATAATCGCGCCATGAATGGCGATGCCACCTTTCCAAATGGCAATAATACTAGCGGGGTCATTAGCATAATTTTGCCATTGAAAGGCAACATAGTAAAGTCGGGCGGCGGGAATTGCACCAATGACCAACCAAATCACCAAATCCCCCATTAACTCTGGGTTGACATGGCGGCGGCTGGCGAGATACTGACAGAGGGTGACACCAATTAACACCGCCGAAGCAATTAGTAAACCATACCAGCGAATTGATATGGGACCGACTTCTAAGATAGTCGGTCCGGGAGATGTAAATTGAAACCCCACAGGGAGATATTGAATTAGCATTGATTATTCAGTTTCCCCGACCTCAGTTTCGGTGGTAGCTTCGGGGGAAGTTTCCATAGTTGGGGAGGTGGGTGTCATTCCTGCCTGTAGTTTAATTTGATCTCTAAAGCCGGCAGGGGCTAAGTCTATGGCTTCCGCAAATAGTAACTCAGCATCGTCAGGATTTCCCTGTTGTCTGAGTATGATAGCTTTAGCTAGGACGGGGCGAAAGTCTGACTCGCTGTTTTTGATAGCCTCATCATAAACGGCGATCGCTTCTTGGTAACGTTGCTGTTCGGCGTAAACCTGCCCTAAGATTAGTTGAATGGAGATTTCGTCAATGGTTCCAGCTTGGGCTTGATTAATCTGCGGTGCTGATTTGAGGGTATCTTCTAATAACCCAATGGCTGCTTCGGGTCGGTCTTGGGAAATCAGAAGGCTAACGAGTCCCTGGAGGGCTTGGACTTCTCCGGGTCGCTGTTCTAAAATTCTTCGATAACTTTGAGCTGCCCCTTCACGATCGCCTGTATACTCTTGAGCTTGGGCTAATAGAATCCCATATTCTGGAGTTTCCGGGTGTAATTGCGCCAACCTCTGTAAAGGTTCAACAACATCTCTTACCTGTCCTTGACCTTGACTGATTAACTCAAATTTAGCTTGCAGAAATCCCCGTAGGGCGGTCTCATTATCAGGTTCTCTTTGTAAAACCAATTGATAACCCCTGGCTTGGTCTTCGAGGTCTTTGAGTTGAGCGCCGCTAATATTGGAAACGGCGGTTTGATTAGGTTCAGACTCGGATGAATCAGTTCTTAGGAGTCCTCCCAGCAAGGGGGCCATGGAAAATCCCACAAATGCGATTAGGGATAGAACTAAAATTACCCCAATCACGCCACGACGTTTATCTACCATGACTTCTAAATTCCTCTCTCCCAGCTAACGGCTTTGCTGATCACATGGTAGCAGAACGGATCACCGGAATGGGTTACGGATTTAGCCGTTGTCCCATGGGATTTAGTACAATAGGCACATTGGTGTAATTGCTATTTAATAGGCGATCGCCATAGTGCTACCTGATGAGCTGTAATCTATCCTAGCCACCGATAGGTCTAGTTCTGTTGATGTGGAGTCGGTTATTCGGGTATTATTTACCCGAATATCTGACTTGATTAACGCCGACTAGGTTCTGATGGTACTGTATCACCTAGAAAATCATGCAGTTTGGCATGGTATGTTTCTCCTACTCTGAGGTTTTATGAGTCCTTCTCCGAATAAATTCCCCCAAGTCCCCGATTCCCCCCCTATCCCACCCCAACCAGGTGTTGATCAGCCAGAGGCGGAAAGTTCTCTAGTTGAACAGATAGATGATGCGGCAGTGCCTAACTTGACTGAAAATACCCCTTTATCTACCCCAGATAATCATGTTAAACAGCTATCAGATGAAGATGATGGTTTAGTTCACCCTATACCTCCCCCTAGTGAGCCTCGCCAATATAGGGCGATCGGTTTGGTGCGCGGGTGTTATCATGCTTCGGGTGAACAGTTTACTCAAGGCATTCTTCGCACTGTCGAGGGTGCGGAAATTGATGCGGTTCTGTTAGGACGGGTCATGAGTTTGGTTAAAAAACATATTGACCTAGAGGCTGAACATCTCTGGGTGGTTTATCCTCGCACTCGCCAGAAACAAGATGATCTGCACGTGCAAATTATGGGAGTTTGGGAACCACACACCCTGACTAAATCTGATGATGACTCTATGGCGGTTGATAAGATATCGCCGGATATTTCCCCAGAGCATCAGGCTTTACCGGATATTGAACATGGTTATTTTTCGATTCGAGGTGAGATTGTTTATCAGTCTCAGGATGACCCTCAATATGCGATCGTCAAAATCCGACAATCCTCTCGTCATGAAAACGAAAAACCCAAGTTCTTTAAATTAAAATTACTGGGGATGGTGGGTCTGCGACCTGTCGGACATTTTATAGACCTTCACGCACGTCTGATTGGTAGTGATTTAGTGGTTGAGGAAAGCCACGATATCGGGGCTTTACCTATTAAGGGTAAAAGACCGTTTAAACCAGGTAAACCCAGGGGCAGTTTCCCGCGATCGCCTCGTCCTGATACTAAGCCCCGCCGCACTTCGGCTTCCGGTTCCCCCACGCCAAAACCTATTCCCCGAAAATCTCCTAAAACCCAAGATTAGTTAGACCCGGCCAATAGCTTACATATCACAGCCCACAGTCCTCTCGGTCTGTCTAACACACTTAGGGGCAATTCCTTAATTGTCCCTAATGCACATTTTGGTAATTTTGTCAATCCCCCCTCAAAACGCCCAAAAAAAACTCGTGCATCGCCAGCAAATTCACGAATACGAGTGAGGGTGATGGGTGGGGTAGGTGAGGCGAGAAAATGCAGGTTTGAGGCGATCGCTTTCTACCGGAAATCGGCTACAGAGCCCCTATAGATACAACAAAGGTATTTTCACATATAACGTTATGTTATCAGAACCCCAAAACGGTGTCAAGTGCCGATTCTCTCGTGACGCAAATGATGACTATTTCCCCGGAAATTTGTGGTGACTGATTCAATGTTTAAAATTGTCTGCCGAAATAAATAAGTCACAGCTATAGCAACGGTTGAGGATGCACATTTTAGTAATTTTGTCAATCCCCCCTGAAAACGCCCAAAAAAAACTCGTGCATCGCCAGCAAATTCACGAATCAGAGTGAGGGTTATGGGTGGGGTAGGTGAGGCGAGAAAATGCAGGTTTGAGGCGATCGCTTTCTACC
>NZ_JARPLC010000015.1:0-3302 GCF_032350395.1 Limnospira sp. PMC 289.06 | reverse complement strand
ATCCCCCCTGAAAACGCCCAAAAAAAACTCGTGCATCGCCAGCAAATTCACGAATACGAGTGAGGGTGATGGGTGGGGTAGGTGAGGCGAGAAAATGCAGGTTTGAGGCGATCGCTTTCTACCGGAAATCGGCTACAGAGCCCCTATAGATACAACAAAGGTATTTTCACATATAACGTTATGTTATCAGAACCCCAAAACGGTGTCAAGTGCCGATTCTCTCGTGACGCAAATGATGACTATTTCCCCGGAAATTTGTGGTGACTGATTCAATGTTTAAAATTGTCTGCCGAAATAAATAAGTCACAGCTATAGCAACGGTTGAGGATGCACATTTTAGTAATTTTGTCAATCCCCCCTCAAAACGCCAAAAAAAAACTCGTGCATCGCCAGCAAATTCACGAATACGAGTGAGGGTTATGGGTGGGGTAGGTGAGGCGAGAAAATGCAGGTTTGAGGCGATCGCTTTCTACCGGAAATCGGCTACAGAGCCCCTATAGATACAACAAAGGTATTTTCACATATAACGTTATGTTATCAGAACCCCAAAACGGTGTCAAGTGCCGATTCTCTCGTGACGAAAATGATGACTATTTCCCCGGAAATTTGTGGTGACTGATTCAATATTTAAAATTGTCTGCCTAAATCGATAAGTCATGGCTATAGTCGGAGGAGGGGATAAAATCAATCTAAACGTATTTGAGAACCCCAAATATCTTGGGGGATAAAAGACCTGTCCATAGGGATAGGAGCGACAGGTTCAGTGAGGGTAAAATTGCCAGACTCTATCCATTCCTTGAGTTCCTCCGCCACCTGTCGAGAGCGGGAAATACTGGCGAGGGGGGCGGTGCGGACGGTTTTACCCTCAATTTGGATACGACCGCTTTTGAGTTGAGCGTATGTTACCAAACCGAAAGTAGGGCGAACCCGGCGGGGGATAGCAAAATCGACCACTGGGGCGACAATATCCTCATCAGCAATAGTGGCGCGGGAAACCACTTCTTCGTTAAGCACAGGTAAGGGAATGCCAATGCCTAACATGAGAGAGGGTCCGTGTTGTTTAAAATAGCAGCCTCGCACCCAATAGGGGTTCATTTGTTTGGCATCCCCGATAACGGCGAGGGTGGCGGCGGGTCCTATGGGGGTGCGGTTAGGCAATCTTTTTTGGATGGGGAAATGTTGGGTTCCTTCCCAGGTAATATATCCAATTCCTCCCCCCAGGAAAATGCGAGTTCCTATGCCGATTAATTGTAGGTCGGGGTCATTGAATAGGGGAGATATCGCGCCAGAGTTGGAGTAAACGGCATTACCTAAAAATGGTTGTAGGGGTCCGAGGTAAGTAAATAAAGGGCGATCGCCACCATTAACGCCAATGATAAAATTCTGGTATAAATTGCGGGGATTAAATAGATAAAACTGGTTAATTGTCTCTTTGCTAATGGAGGTTTCTAGGGAACTTCGGGGGTAGCAGTCGGAGGGAGTACCAACAGCTTGAAGATGGACGGTTTTTCCAGCGATTAAATCTTCGATAACATGACCGCCACCGCGATCGCTGGGTTCGTCTCCTTCTTTGACCATTTGGGTAGCGCCAATATATATATCTACTGCGCCAAAACCACTGTAGGCGGGTACACCGTTAAGCCAGCAGGTGCGAATATTGATGGGGGGGTCTGTATGTCCGAGGTTGATAATTGCACCGGAAGATTCCATGGGTTCAAAGGTTCCGGTGGTGATGACATCGACTTCTTGGGCGACTTGGCTGATGCTGGTTTCTTTGACTCTGGCTTTGAGTTCTTCGATGGTGCAGACAATGGCTTGCTGCTGATTGATTTTGTGGTTGATTTCGGCTATGGTTTTCACTGGTGATTATTCCTGGGATTATGCTCTGGGAGGGTTTCACTGGTTAGGAGTGAGGGTTGGTCGGTGACGGGTTTCAGGGGAGGGGGATTATCCCAAATATCTAGGATATCTCGAATCAGGATTTCTTTGATCAGAACTTGACCGACTACGGCGAGGGGAAAGGCTAACACGAGTCCGCCAAATCCGAAGAAGGTTAGGAAAAATCCTTGGGCGAGAAGGGTGATGGCTGGTAGTAGGGAGACTTGGTAAGCCATTAACGAGGGCATGATTACGGCGGTTTCGATTTGCTGGATGATGATATATAACATCACTACTAATGTGGCTTTCCAGGGGGAGTCTAAAAGGGCGATCGCCATTGGGGGAATGACGCTAACAGCAGGACCTATATTGGGAATTAGGTTGAGGAGTCCGGCGAGAATGGCATTGGCGAAAATTAAGGGGACTCTCAGTATCCACAAGCCGACTACTGTTAGTAGGGTGACACCAATCATGTTGAGTAAGGCACCGATTAGCCAACGACCTAGGGCTATTTCGCAAGTATCGAGAATGTCGTTCATTCGCCTTCGGTAAAAGGCGGGAATTAGTTGTAAGCTGCTGCGACGGTAGGCTTGGGGGTCGGCTAAAAGCATGAGGGTGAGGACGAGGATTAATAAGATGCTGACTAATCCTTCTACTGTGGTTCCGACGACGACCCCAAAACCGCCGATTAATTGATTGCTGAGGGCTTGGGCTTGTTGGATAATTTGTTCGATGCGGATCTGTCTCAGGTCGCGACTGACTTCTGATAGATATTCCCGTAAGGGTCCGTTGAGGTCGGTGCGTAAATAGTCAATTAACAGGTTCAGCAGCTTTAGACCTTGTTCGAGACCGGCGGGGACCTGTTTGGCTAGTTGTTCTAATTGGTTGATTAGGGGGGGGACTACCAATAAAAAGCCGATGGTAATCCCTAAGAAGAATAGACTAATGGATAGGAAGACGGCAAGCGATCGCGGTAGTTTCAGACGCTGGAATTGACGGGTGAGACGGTTTAAGGCGGTGGCTAGGACGACGGCGGCGAAAATCATCAGCAGGGCTTGTTTAATCCGCCACAGGATGTATATAGCGATTAAGAAAGCTGTGAAGCCTATCCATGTACCTAGGGTCATTGCGACTGTTGAGGGTGAGAGAATTTGCTTTTCTACAGGCGATCGCCTGTACAATAGTTATCTATCATAGAATACTAGATTCTGTGGTGGGATTCCACCAAAGCCAGCCAGCTACCTATGACGCAACCCAGATATGTTCAAGAACTCCCACCTCGCGTTAGCAGGTGGGAGAGTGGGGAACCAGTCCTGCTGAAACTTTGAATAGCCCATTGAGCCGAATCATGCCACGCACTTCCGGTTGTTTCTCTAGATCGGATTATCTGCAAGCCTCCTGGTTAGGGGCGTTGGGAAAGCCAA
>NZ_JARPLC010000014.1:61137-66502 GCF_032350395.1 Limnospira sp. PMC 289.06 | reverse complement strand
GCCGCTATCGCTGTCAGGATAAGGGTTTATAGTTAACACGCTCTGACGGAATTAAACCGGATAATTAAACCCAGTGTTGTGCCTGATGTTACGAAATGTTAGCGCCATGAGATTTAAGCCAGTAATGACACTACCTCAACAGCAGATTCAGCTCCATTGAGCTTCTGTAGGGTGTCAAATTGACACTTACCCGAATATTGAGATCTGACGCACCGAACTCTGTTGTAGTTGCGATCGCCCCAAAAGCCGGGCTCAAGTTTGACAATTATTGCTCAGAACCGAGTACAATGGTTATATGTGTGCGAGACGTTTAGAGGTGAAACAGGGTTGATATATCTGAAATAACCCGTAGGGTGCGTCACATAGATCAACCATTGGGGGAAAGGAAACGCTTTCTGATGTGACGCACGCGGAAAGGGAAGTTAGCCCCTTCCAGGCATTGTCAATCAATGCTAAGGAATGTTCAGCTTAAATGAATCCGCAAAACATGATCGGACAATATTTATCAAAAAGGGTTTAGTGAACCGACGATCTTTCCTGTGGGGAACAAGTCTATTAGCACTGGTGGAATTAATCGGGGGATGTGATACGCCCACAGATTTTCGGGTCGAGTTGCTAAATGGTTCTGTTCCCGTTCAACTGGTAAACCGCTTTCGCCGCCAACACCCGCAGCGGCCGGGGTTAAATTTTGTACCCAAATTTAATCTCGAAGACCTCTACCAGCAATTACAAGCCGAAGCCATTAGCAACTCCGCGCTATTAGTCATGATTGGCGACTATTGGCTATCAGCAGCCATTAGAGAGGAGTTAATCGAACCCCTCAACCCAGAGGATTTATCCCAGTGGCAGCAATTACCCCAAAACTGGCAAAATCTAGTTAGACGAAACCAAAACGGAGAATTGAGCGACTCCCTAGAAGGTAATATTTGGGGGGCCCCTTATCGCTGGGGGACAACAGCGATCGCTTATCGGGTTGATAAGTTTGAGAAATTAGGCTGGACTCCCACCGACTGGGAAGACCTATGGCGGTCCGAGTGCAAGGGTCGCATCTCCCTATTAAATCAAGGGCGAGAGGTGATTGGTTTAACCCTGAAAAAATTGGGCTACTCCTACAACACCCCTGATCTCGATCTAGTTCCCGACTTGAAGGCACAATTGGAACAACTACACCAAAATGTCCGCCTCTATGATTCTGATAATTATCTCAAACCCCTAATTTTGGGCGATACTTGGCTGGCTGTCGGTTGGTCAGGAGATATTTCCCCCCAACTGCAACGACAACATAATATAGCGATCGCTATCCCTAAATCCGGTACGGCCCTATGGTCAGATGTGTGGGTCAAACCTAAAGCCACCAGTGCCACTAATAACCCCCTAGTGCAAGCCTGGATTGATTTTTGTTGGCAACCCGAAATAGCCACCCAAATGTCATTATTGACTGGCGCAACCTCCCCCATAGTTTGGGGAATGCCACGAGCCGATTTACCCAAGGATTTACGGGAAAATCCGCAACTGTTACCAGATACCGACATTTTAGATCGCAGTGAATTTTTGCTGCCCCTAACTGTTGCCAGTATGCAACAATATCAGCGCCTCTGGCACGAAATCCGTTCCGTAGTGCGATCGTAGATCCTTCCCCGGCTACAAAGCTAGTAATACACTGATGATGATAATAATCACAATAGCCACCCCTAGGGCGTTTCTTTGCACCCATTCACCCACAGAGTGTGGAAATCTCACCTGACTGTTGAGTGAAGGCTGAGGCACAATGGGTTTACTCTGGTCTTGATAGAGTGTGCATTCCCTGGCATAAGGACGCTTAGGAAAATTACAGGTGTCGTCTTGATGATAAAGACAACTCTGGCAGAGAAACTCCCCTTGATCAGCGCGGTGTAACGGAATACCCGGATGACCAAAGGCCTTGAGTTCATATTTGCAGTAAGGACAGGCGATCGCCTGAGAATCAACGGGTTGACGACAACGGGGACATTCTGGCATAGGAAAATCAATAGCGATCGACAGTAGGGGGCTTTCAACAAAAAAAGTGAAAAGTGATACAGTTTGTTTGACCGTAAATCTAGCTTAAATTTTACTAGATACTTAAAAACCTATGGATGACAACAATTTACTCAAACAGCTTTTGATGATTGGTATTGGCACCACCTCCCTGGTAGCCGAGAAATTGCAGGAGGTTACAGATCAGTGGGTCAAAGAGGGAACCCTTAACCCAGATGATGCTAAACGCTTTATTGACGAGATGATGCAGCGCCTGAAAATGGATCAGCAAAGCCTGGAAGATTTGATGCAGCGTCAGATTAAAAATATGATGCAGGATATCGGTGTTCCCCGCCAGGCAGAACTTGATGAGTTGCGGGGACGCTTGGACCGTTTAGAACGTCAAATGCGAGATTTGGAAAATCGCCACTGGCGCTAACAACCATAAGCTGTCAAACTGGAATAGTCACTATCGGTTTTTCTGGCAAACTTCAGGTGTACTCAATGGGGTCATGTTCATCAAAACTTAGGAAGCCAGAACCCTTGGCTATGTCCCCATGGCGGAATGACTCCCCTTGATGTATCTGAATCAACAGAGTTAGCCGATTTTTGGTAAAATGATTTTCCCTAACTTCACTTAGGAGGACGATAAAAGGTGCGAGAAATTTTGATCAGCTTTGGGGTAATTGTAGCCTGTTCCCTGGTTCTCATTGTTGCTCAAATTACCTATTCTGGACAAGAAGCTAATGCTTCCAATATGGGAACCCAGGTCACACCTGAAACCTCGATTCCTGTTCAAGAAAAGAAGGTTTCTACTAATTCCTTGCTGTCAGGAGGTATAGCAGCACCGACAGCTAATTTCACCATTGCTCAAAATATGACAAATACAGAAGAAAACCTAGTTACAACAGATTCCGGCCTCCAGTATGTGGATTTACAGAAGGGAACTGGTGCTAGTCCACAACGTGGTCAGACAGTTACGGTTCACTATACCGGAACTCTTGAAGATGGCACTAAGTTCGACAGTTCCCGCGATCGCAATCAGCCCTTTTCCTTTACAATTGGGGTCGGTCAAGTCATTAAAGGCTGGGATGAGGGAGTCGCCTCTATGCAAGTGGGGGGACGCAGAAAACTGATTATCCCTGCTGATTTGGGATATGGCGATCGCGGTGCGGGTGGCGTGATTCCTCCTAATGCTACCTTGATTTTTGATGTGGAATTGTTGAAAATTTCCTGATAGCAACTGAGGGAGGCTCACAGCTAAACTAGGGCAAAATTGACTCACCATCCAGATTTCACCCGGTTAGCGATCGCTGGATTTGCCCTGGTTTTCCCTACACCCACACTTGACAAAACCCTTGATTAATGGTAGAGATTTAAAAATTTTTGATCAATCACCTTTCCCAACCCTAGGCTTGGTATAACCCTGGTGCTTCCAAGGTACAATGGCTGTTTGATTAATTAACAGATCTGTCTGGGCTGTCAATATCCTAAATTTGGCATCTAGGCATGACTTATTTTAACTTAGGAGTCGAGGAACAGATTGCTTGTGGAAAAAATTAGGATCGCCATTGTTGGTATTGGTAACTGTGCGAGTTCTTTAATCCAAGGGATTGAATATTATCGCGACAAAAATCCCCAAGATGCCATCGGACTTATGCACTGGGAAATTGGCGGCTACAAACCTTCTGATATGGAAGTTGTCGCCGCCTTTGATATTGATCGCAGAAAAGTTGGTATAGATGTAGCAGAGGCAATTTTTGCCCCCCCTAACTGCACCACAGTTTTCTGTTCTCATGTTCCCCCAACTGGGGTTAATGTGTCAATGGGTCGCATTCTCGATGGTGTAGCAGAACACATGGTTGATGTAGACGAACGCTACAGCTTTCAACCCAGCGATAAACCCCAACCCTCGAAAGCAGAAGTAGTCAAAATTTTACAAGACTCCCGATCCGAAATTCTAGTTAATTATCTGCCTGTTGGCTCCCAGGAAGCCACCGAATTTTATGCCGAATGTGCCTTAGATGCCGGGGTCGGTTTCGTCAACTGTATTCCCGTGTTCATCGCCAGCAACCCTCTCTGGGAGGAGAAATTTAGACTTAATAAGGTTCCCATTATCGGCGATGATATTAAATCCCAATTAGGTGCAACCATCACTCACCGCGCCTTAGCTAATCAATTCCAAAAGCGAGGAGTCAAAATCGATCGCACCTACCAAATTAACACTGGCGGAAATACAGACTTTCTGAATATGTTAGACCGCCGCCGCCTCGACTCTAAAAAAGAGTCCAAAACTGAGGCAGTTCAGAGTGTGGTGCGAGAACGTCTCGCCAACGAAAATATCCACGTCGGACCTAGCGATTATGTTCCCTGGCAAAAGGATAACAAAGTTTGCTTTATCCGCATGGAAGGACGACTATTTGGAGATGTTCCCATGAACATCGAATTACGTTTGTCTGTAGAAGATTCTCCTAACTCAGCCGGAGTAGTTATAGATGCTATCCGCTGCTGTAAATTAGCACTAGACAGGGGTCTTGGTGGAGTTTTGGACTCTCCCTCATCCTTTTTTATGAAGCATCCACCAAAACAGTTAGTTGATGACGAAGCATACGAAATGACGGAACGATTTATCGCCAACCCATCCTAAAAATGGGGATAGGGAAAAAAACTCTGGGAAACCCGTTAACCTTCGGGTTCCTAGGGTATCTAGTTCTGTTTATGTTCCAGTTCAGCCTGTCGCAAGGCTTCCAAAACTGACCCGGCGACAAATCCCATCATGCTACCTGCTACAGCATAGGTTTGGGGATGTCGGGACTGACTGTAGCCAACATCATTATGAACAGAAACAACGCCACAGCATTGATAGGGTTTTGCTGCTATATGAGAAACAGCCAAACCAAACACAGACCCTATACCAGCCATGATAATTCCCGAAAAAATCACTAGCCTTATATTCATAGAAACTCCTGGGTCGGAAACCCCGTCCTTTCAGCACGGCTTTACAAGTAAACCGGCTATCTTCACCGTAACAGAGAATCATGCTATAGGGGCCAAAAATTAACGAAAATTAACCATACTCCCTCAATTTGGGTCGGCTAGTTAGCGTTACCTATCGCGAAAATTGCCTAGAGAAAGATAAAGGAACCAATCAGCATGAAAAGTGTACCAAAGAAGAGTATATGATTAATCCAATCATCGGATGACCAATCTTTAAACATTAGTTAATTGCTCGATTAATAAGGGTTGATTTTGATGGGGTAAAGGGTGCTATATTATAACCCCTAATCCGGTTTTTTTCAATAGGTGGGTAGACCTGTAGGGTGCGTCAGAAGGATAAAATCTAATATTGACGGGAATATAGATAAGTGAC